>VGNY01000007.1 GCA_016865895.1 Chloroflexota bacterium
TTAAATATAGGGTATTATCTTGTTACCTCTTTTACGAGCTTGCCATTAGATGAGATGACCTGAATGTTAAAGGGCATTTGGCCTAAAGCGTGCGTTGAGCAGGATAGGCAAGGGTCGTAGCAGCGAATGGCTACCTCAACTCGGTTGAGTATACCTTCGGTTATTTTATTATCCTTTATATGCGTCTTGGCTACCTCATATACCGCTTTGTTCATGGCAGCATTGTTGTTGCCTGTGGCTACGATGAGGTTCACCTTTTTTATTTTACCAGTGTTATCTACCCAGTAGTGATGGAATAGAGTGCCCCTTGGTGCTTCTAGGACACCAATGCCCTGCTCATTGTATTCATTTGAAGTGACTATCAGGTCAGTTGAGCATATATCCTTGTCTTCCAGTAGCTGCTGGGTTCTTTCGATAGCATAAAGCAGTTCTATGAGACGGGCATAATGATAATATAGTGAACCTTCTACTATGCCATTGTTGCCCAGTTTCTTGAAATTCTTGAGTTCAGCATTGGCTAAAGGGGTAGATATTCCATCGCTGACGTTAAGTCGGCCAAGGGGGCCAACTCGGTAAATACCTTTGGGATAGCCCAACTTCTTGTAAAACGGGAACTTGAGATAGGACCAATCCTCAACATATTCGCTGATAATATTAAGGTAATTGGAGGGATTGAACTGATTTTCAAGCACTTTTCCTTTTTGGTCAATTAACCTCAGTTTACCATCGTAGAGTTCCAGGTTGTTGTTTTCATCTACCAGTCCAAGATAGCCTGTGGGAAAACTGGCGCAGGTGCATACAAAGTCATTGTTTTTGTCATAATAGCCCTTTATTATGTCCAGAGCAATCTGGGTATCGGCAATAGCCCAATCTATCTGCTTTAGGAAGTAGTCACGGTAGGTGTTGGACAGAGCTGTATTCATTCCGCCAGGCGTGGCACCGTTGGGATGGACTTTCTTGCCGCCCAACTTTTGAATGATTGTCTGCCCGAAGCTCCGAAGCTTTACACCTTTGACTGCCAGTTCAGGATTTTCGGCAATCAGCCCTATAACATTTCTTTTTGTTGGGTCGGCATCCATACCGAGAAGTAAATCTGGGCTGGCCAGATGGAAGAAATGGAGAGCATGGGATTGGATAAATTGCCCCATGTGCATTAATTCGCGTAACAATTTAGCCGGGCGAGTTAGCTCAATGCCTAAAATCGCATCGCAGGCTTTAGCTGCAGCCAGATGATGGCTTACCGGGCAGATGCCGCAGATTCTGGGTGTGATTACTGGCATTTCCCAGAAAACCCTACCCTCGCAGAACTTTTCAAAGCCTCGAAACTGCGTTACATGGAATTTGGCGTCAGCAGCATTACCCGAATCATCTAGTTGTATGGTTACTTTGCCGTGTCCTTCAATCCGGCTAACCGGGTTTATTTCAATAGTTTTTTTAACTTCAGAAACCATATCTTCACCTCTTTCAATCAAAGCGCATCATCTCACTGGGCAGAACTGGGATTCTGCCTGCCAGGAGTTCGTTTAGAGCGTATAAGATAGCTTTAGGCTCCGGAGGGCAGCCTGGAACATAGCAGTCCACCTTTACTACATGATTTGCTGGTTTTACCTGGTCCAAGAGTGCTGGGACACCGGGCGGGCGAGGTATCTTACCCTTGTAGGTGCTCTCGGTCTCGATATATCCACGTCTGAGAACATCTTCTTTGTCGAAAGTGCTGCGCATGGCGCATACACCTCCGAAGCAGGCGCAATCACCCCAGGCCATCAGTATCTTGCAGTTAGCTCTCAAGTGTTTCAGTGTCTCCTCCTCTTCGGTATTGCCAACGGAACCTTCTACTATACCGACATCTACCGATGAAAACTCTTTTATATCGGTTACGGGAGTCCTGGTGAATTCAACGACTTTGGCTAGCTCAATTATTGCCTCATCGATATCCAAGAATGACATGTGACAGCCAGCACAGCTTTCCAACCACACTGTAGCTACTTTGACCTTTGCCATGTGATTAACTCCTTATTTTCGATTACTATTTTTTATATGTTTTGCGATATCGCGTAATATTTCTGAATCTGTCTTGATGCCATCAGGCGGTTTGATGAGGCGCGAAGTTGATTTGACTACACCGTCCAGAGTACTGTATTTTCCGCCTACTTCTGTCCAGATTGGCGATGGCAATACTACATTGACTTTCGACATTGGAGGTGAGAAATAGCTGGACTGAACAACTATAAACTCTATTTCCTTGCGAAGGTGTGGTAATTCTGCCGAGTCAATATAGTCATCAGCTAAGAGTATATATAAAGCCTTTACGCCGTTTTTGGTCAAGTTCTTAATAATAGATTGCGATGGGTTGGCTACTCCCATATCCCAGGCCCCACGGCTATTTCCCTTAGGCTTTAGGGATATGATTTTTGGCTTTCCACTGCTTTGGCTTTCAGAAACAGCCGCTAGGTTAAGGAGGGCTGTTATAAGCCCTGGGTTTCGCTGTTGCAGAATGCCTTCACCGTAGATGATGATGCTGTGTTGAGCCTTGATGAGCATCTCAGCAGCCTCAAGAAAGTCGTCAGCACCAATCCCAGCTTGTTCACTGCCTTGCTTTACATTAATGTCCTTAAGGGAAGCTGCTGTTTTCTTCGCCTGTGCAGAGCCTTTTTTAGGACCTTTATCAATGGTGGCTTTAGTCAGGATGTTTAGAGCCAAAGCCTCCTTACCTTCTTTTGGTTTCAACCATAGAGTCGAGTGATAAACGAAGGCATTTTGCGTTTGGTCGATAACGATAAGTTTTGCCTTGTTTTGCCTTGCTGCTCGGGCGATATAAGAACCAGCTATAGGGTGGCTTTTAAGCGGATTGGCACCTACTACGAGTATACAATCAGCCTTGAGTATTTCCTCTAGTGAGGTCTCGATGTTCAGCCCAGCCGTCGCTTGGTAAGTCTTGGTGCCTTGGATAATGGCTCTGTAGATATCTCCGTCGAGAGTATCGATTAGCTCACTGCCAATGGTCACGGTGATGAATTCCTTAAAAGCCTTGAGGGACTCGTTGCTAGCTTGGCTTGATGCTATGCCAGCTATGCTGTTATCGCCGTATCGTGCCTTCAATTCTGCAAGCTTTTTAGCTGTTATATCTATGGCTTCACTTAAAGGTCGGGATTCGAGCTTACCACGGCCGTTTCTTACCAGTGCTGTATCGATTCTTTTGTTATTTTTGTACAATGGAGCGAAACGTCCTTTGTGGCAAAGTATGCCGCGTTTGTCTATGAGGTCAGGACTATCAATTTTTACGAGCCTGTTATCCTTGACTAGTGCCTCAATTTGACAACCAACACCGCATATTGGGCATATGCTGCTTACCTTTTGGCATTCCTCTGGTTTACCCTTGTAGGCGCTCGTTTTAGAGAAAATTGCGCCGGTAGGGCAAGCTTGAAAGCAAGCTCCGCAAGAAATGCAGGATGAGTTACCTAGAGGTTGATTAAGGTCAGCTACAACCGTGTCCTTCCAGCCGCGGTTGCCAAAATCTAGTGTATGCATACCAACAATTTCATCACATGTTCTGATACATCTACCGCATAAAATACAGCGATTGTGGTCAATAACCAGGTAATCGTTTACTGAGTCTACTGGCAGAGCAGGCCAGGAATATGGATAACGGGCATTGTCCATCTGGTACTTATAAGCAAGGCTCTGCAGTTCACAATCGCCGCTGGCTACACATTGAGCGCACAGGTGGTTGCGTTCGGTGAACATCAGTTCCAAGATGAGGCGGCGGTACTTCTCCAGCTTTTCGTTATGTGTCTGTATCACCAACCCATCCCGCGCTGGATAAGTACAGGCGGGCACTGGTCGTCTCTCTCTTTCGATTTCGACTACGCAGAGGCGACAAGCGCCGACATCGCTCAATCCCTTGTAGTGACAGAGTGTGGGCAAATCAATACCGTTAATCTGGCAGATGTCGAGAACGGTATCACCCTCCCTGCCTTTAACCTGTTTACCATTGATTGTTAGAGTTATCTCTTTCATGTCTACTCTCCTACCTCAAGGTCACATCTTAGACATCGGCTGGCTTCTTCTCTCGCCTCCTTAACACTGTAGGGCAAGACCACCTCTTTAAAGGAAGCCTTTTTATCGGCGGTGGCAATCTCGGCAATCTTTATTCGATGTCTTTCCTTAAGCTCTTCTTCAGTAGGCATCACAGAGGGGACTGCTATGGGCTCGTAGCCGTTTCGTTCTACCAGTGGTGAAAGCTCCTCACCTCGAAGGAATCTCTTTATGGAGCAGGCTGCCCTTTGGCCAGTAGCGATCGCTTCAATTACAGTCGCTGCGCCTGTAACGGCGTCTCCCCCAGCGAAAACTCCCTTGCGACCCGTAGCAAGGGTTCTGGGGTCAGCTACTATTGTTCCTCCCCTCGCGGTGCCGATTCCATCGCCTTTCAGAAATGAGGTATCTGGTCTTTGACCTGTAGCCTCGATCAGTGTATCAAAATCCATTTTGTATTCAGATCCTTCTTTTGGATATGGGGTCTTTCTTCCGCTCGTGTCAAACTCCTTTAATTCCATGCGGACACATTCAAGTCCGGCTACCTTGCCATCCTTGCCTAATACTTTAGTTGGGGCTGTCAGGCAGTGAATCTGAATACCCTCTTCTTCAGCAGATGCTATTTCTTCGACTATGGCTGGCATGTCCTTCTTTTCACGACGATATAGTATGTGAACTTCTTTAGCCCCTTTTCGCAAGGCTACCCTTGCTGCGTCGACGGCAGAATTACCACCACCGACGACCGCCACCTTTTGTCCTACCTTTATGTCTTTCCCCAAGCTTATTTCTCTCAGAAAATCAATAGCGTCATATACCTCTTTCAATTCCTCACCCGGGATTTTCATTTTGTCTCCCTTGTGAGCGCCGGTGGCGATGAACACTGCTTGGTACCCAGCTTTCAACAGCGATTCGACATCATCAACACGATTGTTCAATCTTATATCGACCCCGAGCTTTTCCACGGTTTCAATTTCTCTCTTGAGTATTTGTTTGGGGAGGCGGTATTCAGGTATGCCAACTGCTAACATTCCTCCAGCTACAGGCAGAGCTTCAAGAACTGTGACCTGATATCCCTCTTGAGCAAGGTCCCAGGCTGCTGACAATCCGGCTGGCCCTGCGCCGATAATAGCGACCTTCTCCTTTTTGCGTTCCTTGATCTTGGGAATATATTCAAGTCCGTGCTCGAAAGCGTAGTCAGTAGCAGCTCTTTTGAGATGTCTGATGGCAACTGGGTCATCTATCTGACCTCGTCGGCATTTGCTTTCACATGGGTGGTTACACACCCGTCCGACGCTAAAGGGGAAGGGCAGCCTCTGTATAATCAAGCGATAGGCCTGCTCGAATTTTCCTTCCTTAATGAGAACGACATATCCTGGGACATCGAGCCCTACAGGACAGGTATGTTGGCATGGTGCTTTGAGTAAGGCCTGGCAGACTGCAGCTGGGCATTTTTTGTCTATGATATGAGCTTCATATTCCTGTCTAAAGTGGCGCAGTGTAGTCAGGACCGGATTAGGTGCTGTCTGCCCTAAACCACAGATAGAAGCAGAGCCAACCATTTCGGCTAATTCCTCTAATGTAGTGAGGTCTTCCATGGTGCCTTTGCCATCTGTGATCTTAGTTAGAAGCTCCAGCATCTTTGGAATCCCTGCCCGGCAAGGAGTGCATTTACCGCAGGACTCGTCTCTCGTGAATTGGAGGAAGAACTTGGCGACATCATTGACCATGCAGCTATCCTCATCCATGACTACAAGTCCACCTGAGCCCATAATTGCTCCTAAAGCAGTGACGGCCTCGTAGTCGACAGGGGTGTTCAGGTGTTCGATCGGGATGACACCCCCGGATGGACCACCTATCTGCACTGCCTTGTATTTTTTCCCCTGTGGTATACCGCCGCCGATGTCAAACACAATCTTTCCTAGGCTAGTGCCCAGTGGAACTTCAACCAACCCGGTGTTGTTTACCTTCCCTACCAAACATAGTGTCTTTGTGCCTTTACTTCTTTCGGTGCCGACACTTCCGAACCATTCGGCCCCTTTCCAGATTATCTGTGGGATATTCGACCAAGTCTCTACATTGTTAAGCGTGGTTGGTCTACCGAAAAGCCCTTTGTTGGCTGGGAATGGTGGTCGCTGGCGTGGGTTTCCTCGTTTTCCTTCGATTGAGATTAAGAGAGCAGTTTCCTCTCCACAAACAAAGGCACCAGCACCTGGGAATATATCTAGATCGAATTGGAAGCCAGTACCCAGTATATTTTTTCCTAGAAGGCCATATTCTCGGGCCTGGGTTATAGCATGGTTCAATGTCTCGATAGCAAGGGGGTATTCAGCGCGGACATATGCATAGCCTTGCCGCACATTGCCTATGGCATAAGCTCCTATTGCCATTCCCTCAATTATTGAGTGTGGATTTCCTTCTAAAACGGCACGGTTCATATAGGCACCCGGGTCTCCTTCATCACCATTACAGACAACGTATTTCTCATCGCCTGGGGCACTGCGAACAAACGACCACTTCGTGGATGTAGGGAAACCTGCTCCTCCACGTCCTCTTAAGGCAGCTCGTCCGATCTCTTCGATGACTTCCTCTGGCTTCATTTTAGTGAGAGCCTTGGCCAATGCTTGATAGCCATCCCTGGCAATATATTCTTCTATATTCATCGGGTTGAGGTCTTGGTTATGCATAATCCTTATCTCTTGTAGCTTGATCAACGGGTCATCGGTGTTTAGCTTCCATTCCTCTACCACTTTACTGCGAACAAGATGTTGCTCAACAACATTAGGGACTTTATCATCAGTGAGGTCATAGTAGGTAGTTTTCCCGTCCGAAGGATGGACAACTGTGACTACTGGTTCTCGATCACACAACCCGATGCACGCTGCTTTTAACACAGTGACATCTGGTAATTTGCGGTCTTTGACCTCTCGTTGAAAAGCTTCAAGTACCTTGTTTGCTCCTGAAGATATGCCACATGTTCCAAGATGAACCTTAACTTGGATCTTCCTTTCTTGTCCCGATAGTCTATCACGGATTTTGTCTCTAAACTTCGTAAGTTCTTCTACAGATGCAAGTGGTTTCATCCTATTCTCCTATCGATATGAACTCAGGATTTCTTTTAGCTGGCTAGGTTTTACCTTTCGATGAACATTCTCCCTTATAGCCATTACCGGAGATAGCCCACAGCAGCCGATACATCTTACCATCTGTAGGGAGAATTTACCGTCGGGTGTAGTCCCACCAGACTCAAGGCCGAGGTCTTTCTTCAGAACATCAAGAATCCTCTGCCCCCCTTTAACATAACAACTGGTGCCCAAGCAGACCTGAATTACATACTTACCCTTTGGCACCATTGAGAAGAAGGAGTAAAAACTCGTTATGCCGTACAATTCGCTCAGGGGGATTCTCATTTCTTTAGAGATAGCTTCTAGGATTTCGGGTGGCAGGTAACCGATAAGTTCTTGAATTTGCTGTAGTACCCGAATTGGAGCTCCGGCCTGCCCGTTGGTGGCTTCAACTATTTTTCTGATTTGCTGTAGTGTCTTCTCATTAATCTTCTTGCTTGTTTTTCCTTGCGATAGCGCGACTATGTTTGCTTGTTTCAAGGTCACCTCCTTATGATGTAGTTGAAGTCCAGGAAACCGGTTCTTATTTTGAGTGTGTTAGCTCTACCCACAACTTTTCTGTTTGAATGTGACCGGTAATATCATTTACTCTACTAGCACAATATAACAATTTTCTAAAGTATATCGCATCGTTCTTTTTCTCTATTTTCGATAAGACTTTAGCTGCGTCATGAGGTAATGGATAGTTAGCTAATCAGCATGTACTACATGCTACTATTCTAAGGCTAAACCGACAAATTATATCATATGGCAAATTTGGCTACAAAGAGTCTCCGATGGAATTGATAGACAAGGTTTACACCCAGGGCGAATTAGCACACCTCCATAAATGTTCGTCCGTTTGAGTGGCCTGTTTTGATACTTGCTTCCAACGAAAACCCACCCCATTTCCTTGAAGAGTAATAGGCAAAATTGCTAATTTTTCCGAATAGCCATAGGTAAAATAGCTTGTTTCTTTGGACGACAACGGGTATAATTGCCACGGCAGATTTTTGCCTGATAGCAATGGTGAACCCAGAGATTTTTCTGCTGTATTCTGATTGATATACTATCTGATATATTTCTTGTAAAATTTCATTTCTAGTAAGGAGGTTTAATATGTGGAAGACCGAAGCCACTGGGGTTGCGCACACGGAGATGGTAGTAAGGCAGTGTCTGCCACCGTGTCAGGTTAAATGTCCTATAAATGAGGATATCCAGCGGACAAACGTACTTATTTCGCTTCTCCCGGATGACTCAGATTTGGCAAGAGAGGGCATAATCCAGATTAGCGAGTATCTCTATGATAAGAATCCCTTCTTCAACATTTGCGGTTACATCTGTGGCATTTGTGAACTTGAGTGTAACTACAGCAAGAAGGGTGGGGCAATTAAGAGAAGACTACTCAAAAGATTCTTGTCAGATGTCTATACTGACCATTTAAAGGAGCGAGAAGAATTAGAGGTTCTCAAAGATAAGGAAAATGTGGCTGTTATAGGTGGTGGGCCTGGTGGTCTAATGTGTGCCTACCACTTAAGCAAGAGGGGATATCGCGTAACAATATTCGAAGCCTCTGATCGACTTGGTGGAGCGCTATGGTTAGTACCAGACTACCGCTTGCCCAAGGATGTTCTGCAAGCCACGGTGGAAAACCTCGTAAGAATTGCTGGCGTAGAGGTTAAGTACAACAGCAGGCTTGGGTCAGGGAAATTGACGCTGGAAAGACTCAAGAATGAGGGCTATAAGGCGGTGTTTCTGGTAACGGGGTTGCCATATCCTAGGGTCCTGACCTTTGAGGGGCAGTCTGTGGAAGGGCAAGACCTATCAGGTGTGATGTACGGACTTACCTATCTATATGAAGTCGGCCACGGCAATATCGCACCAGATTATTTTAAAGGCAAAAGAGTCATAGTTACAGGAGGCGGAAATGTAGCCTTTGATGTGGCCAGGTCAGTTAGGAGACAAGGTGGAGAGGTAACTATCGTATGTCTTGAATGTGAGGATAAGGACTGCAAAGATGGTATACCGGCTGACGAAGAGGAAATCCGTGGGGCCTGGGAGGAGGGTATAAGAATAGTCTACAGCCGCGGTGTGAGAAAAATCGTCGGACAGGGTGGCAAATTCAAGGGAATCAATTGTCCAGCGTGTGTTAGCGTGTTTGATGAAGAAGGATTCAATCCCAAGTTCGATTGTACTGACTGTATAGATTTAGAGGGAGATGTGCTCATAATCACAATTGGACAGGCTCCCGATAGGCCTCTGCTGCAGAAAGAAGGCCTTCTGGATGAACGGGGTAGACTTGATATTGACCACTTGACGCTGCAGAGCTTACGTAAGCCTTGGCTATTCATAGGTGGTGATGTGAGGAGAGTCGGCTTCATGATAGAAGCTATGGGAGAAGGACTTGTGGCTGTCGAATCTATTGACAGGTATTTGAGGGGTGTAGATATGAAGGAAGGTCGAAGAAGAGATTATGAAGGATATGAGATACCGTTCAGAAGAGACTATAAACGTGAACCTGAGGTGCTCTGGATACCGCCTGAAAACAGAATGCATTTCCAACTTTTTGAGAAGGGCTTCACATTAAAAGAGGCGATAGAAGAGGCGAAAAGGTGTGTCACTTGTGGTCCCTGTCTATCTTGCAAGGCCTGTGTATCCATTGGGTTTCAGAAGTCTCTAAGTCCAGTGGAGGTAGATGTTGGGAAGTGTAGTGGCTGTGGTCATTGTGTCTATGCCTGTAATTATTATGCCGCACGTTTGGTTAACATTGGTGGCAAAATCACATCTGAAACCGATATGTTCAAGTGTAAGTCCTGCGGCATGTGTGTTGTGGCTTGTCCGTCCCAAGCAAGAAGGATGGTTGATGATGATACGACAGAGAGAATAGCCAGAGTATTTGCATCCCTGTCATAGATGCTCAATAAAAAGTATTTTAAGGAGGAGAACATTGAGCGAATATAAACCCAAGTTAGTGTGTTTTTCCTGCAAGTTTGGCTGGGGCTATCTGACGGATGAAGCTGCCCTCTCCAGTAAGATAGAGAACTGGATACCCATTATTTGCACAGGAAAAATCGATGCTGCCCATGTGATTAATGCGTTCGAAGAAGGGGCTGATGGAATCTTGATACTCGGTTGCCCGGAAGGTGATTGTCATTATCAAGACGGTAACTATGAGGCAAAAAAGAGAGTTTACATCCTCCACAGGCTGCTGGAGCCTATGGGTATAGAGAAGGAAAGGATTAAGCTAGAGCTGTCTATTGACCCCGAAGGTAGGAGAATACCGCAACTAGTGAAAGAGATGAGCAAGGAGCTTGTAAAACTAGGCCCGTGCAGGAAGGCCAAAGCGGCAGAGAAGATGCCGAGAGAGGTAGTTAAAGCAAGAGGGGGGGAATAAGATGACGAAGCCAAAAGTTGCCATTTGCTGGTTGGGCTCCTGTGGGGGTTGTGACGAGGCGGTCGTTGATATAAATGAAGTGCTCCTTCGCGTTGCAGAAGCGGTTGACATCATACTATGGCCAGTGGCGCTGGACTTCAAGTATGATAGTATTAGAGGCCTGAAGGATGGCGAAATCGTATTAAGTGTGGTCAATGGACATGTCAGAAATTCGGAACAAGAAGAGATAGCTAATCTACTGAGGGAAAAATCTCAGTTGGTTCTTGCCTTTGGTGCCTGCGCCTGCTTTGGTGGTACGCCTGGATTAGCCAATCTGACTACAAAGGAGGACATCTTTAATTGGGTCTATCGTGATGCCCCAACGGTGGTAAATCCCAATGGGAACTATCCTCAAGTGAGCACTCACGTCAATGGAAAAGAGCTCACTCTCCCCGAATTCTATGACCATGTCTATGCATTGAACGACATAATTGATGTAGATTATTACTTACCGGGGTGTCCACCTCCTCCCTATTTGGTAATGTATGCTGTGAGCGCAGTCCTCGAGAATAAGCTTCCCCCTAAAGGCTCAACCCTGGCGCCTCAAAGAGCCTTGTGTGATACCTGTAAGCGCAACAAGTCGAAGCCAGATAGGCTGGCAATAAGGGAAATTAAGAGGATCCACGAGGTGGAAGCGGACCCTGAGACTTGCTTTCTGGCTCAAGGGATAATCTGCGTGGGACCTGCCACCCGTGACGGCTGTGGAGAAGCCTGTATGAATATCAATATCCCGTGCCGGGGATGCTTTGGCCCTGTGGAAGGAGTTGTGGATTCCGGAGCTAAGTTTGTCTCCGCTTTGGCATCAATCCTAGATGTACAGAGTGAAGAAGAGATAACTAGGATTGTAGACCAGATTGTTGACCCTGCAGGATACCTGTACCGATTCTCACTACCCGCTTCGATATTGAAGAAAAAAAGAGGCTAAAGGATTAGATAGGAAAGAGGTGTAATGTGACCAAAAAGATAACCGTAAATCCAATTACTAGACTTGAGGGGCATGGGAAAATCGAGATTTTTCTGGATGATAAGGGTAACGTAGACGATGCCTACTGGCAAGTAGTTGAACTGAGGGGTTTTGAAAGGTTCTGTCTCGGTAGGCCTGTGGAGGAGTTGCCGCGGATTATGCCCAATATTTGTGGCGTTTGTCCAACACCCCATAATATGGCATCTGTAAAAGCCCTGGATGACTTGTATGGAGTAGAACCAACACCCACTGCCAAGTTGGTAAGACAGCTCCACTACAATGCGTTCATGGTGGAAGACCATTTGCTGCATTTCTTTATACTCTCCGCACCAGATTTTGTGCTTGGACCAAGTGCTGACCCTGCGGAGCGGAATATTCTCGGTGTAGTAGCAAAGGTTGGGTTGGAGATCGGCGGCAAAGTTATAGAGGTTAGAAAGAGATGCCGTGAGATAATTCGTTACCTTGGTAGTAAGCCTCCTCATCCCGAAGGTGGTTTACCTGGAGGAGTACCCAAGGGAGTCACTGAAGAGGACAGAAGGTGGATAAAGGAGACTGCTGATTTCACTGTTGAATTTTGCCAGTTTGCTCTGGAGTTATTTAAGCAGATTGTCCTGGATAATAAACAATACCTAGACCTTGTCCTGAGTGACGCTTATAAACTGAACACCTATTATATGGGGCTAGTTGATGAGAATAACCGAGTGAATTTTTATGAGGGTAAATGCAGGGTGGTCAATCCCAAGGGCGAGGAATATGCCTTGTTTGACTATCACGATTATGTTGACCACATAGGAGAGTGGGTCGAACCCTGGACATACATAAGGCTAACTCACCTGAGGAAAATAGGATGGAATGGTTTGAACGATGGTAAGACAACATCGCTGTACCGTGTAGGTCCCCTTGCTAGGTTAAACGCAGCTGAAAAGATGTTAACTCCCCTCGCACAGAGAGAATATGAGGCAATGTTCGACACATTGGGCGGCAGACCAAGTCACCATACTCTGGCCTACCATTGGGCAAGATTGATTGAAGCCTTCCAGGCTGCGGAGCATATGCAGAGGATTGCTAATGACCCCTTGCTGACCAGCAAAGATATACGTAATATGAATTTAAAATTGGACAAGGTTGGTATCGGCTGTGTTGAAGCGGCACGTGGGACGTTAATCCACCATTATGAGACTGATGGTGACGGAAAGACTACAAAGGTGAATCTTATCGTAGCCACTCAGCACAACGCAGCTCCCATATGCCTATCTGTTAAGAAGGCAGCCATGGGATTTGTTAAGGGGCCGGAGGTAAAGGAAGGTTTACTTAATATGGTAGAGATGGCTTTTAGAGCCTATGACCCCTGCCTAGCCTGTGCCACACACGCTTTGCCGGGTGGGATGCCATTGGTAGTGAATATAAGAGAGCGAAATGGCGACCTGATACAAACTGTGCAGAGACCGTGACTCTAACCAAGAGGGAGTTGTATTAGGCCTGGTTTAGAGTTATCATCTGGCTTAGATGGGCGCATAGACTACGGTAGGTATGCTTCACGAAAACACGCAGTCTTGGATGCTCATTAGAGAGCAAATTGGCCAGAGAATTCTATCCAGGTCTTATATTTTGTATGCTATCACATCAGACAAGGTGAGGCTTTTAAATACTAGGTAGGTCTACGCAGTCCTCAACATGAATAAGGCGTTGTCTGAAGAAGTAAAAACGACGGACTACTCTCCTGAACAAAGAGCACTGATTCTCCGGCTCAGTGTATATATCAATATGAGATGGCTTGCCATTCTAGCCATCATCGTTGCTACACTAGTAGCAACAGAGGTATTTGATATCTACCTTCCCACCGTACCAGTTTATGTAATTTGCGTGGTTATCGCATCCTATAATTTCGCATTTTTACGCTTGACGCAAGGCTTGAAAACACCAAAACCTGGGTTGATTATCAAGAAAACTGCGACCTATGGTAATGTCCAGATAATTCTCGACTTGGTAATGCTCACTGCACTTCTACATTTCACTGGAGGAATAGAAAACCCGTTCATATTTCTGTACATGATCCACACTACTGCAGCCGGTATATTTCTTTCCCGGAGAAGGTCGTATCAACTGACCACGTTAGCCATGGTTATGGTGACACTTCTAGTTTTTTTGGAGTATACTTGGATAATACCCCATGTAAATCTTGCGGGATTTGTGCTTGCATATCGATACAGAGATTTGGGCTATGTCGTTGGTGTCCTGGTTGCCTTGGTGACCTTGGCTTATGCCTCCACTTATGTGACCACCTCTATTGTGGGCGAGCTAAGGAGAAGACAACGGGAAGTGTTAAAATTGAGGGACCAGCTTATCGAACAAAGAACCATGGAGTTGGAACAGTGTTCTAGTGAAGTAGTCAAACTGGTTGAGGAAAGGAAACGTTTTGTCCAGTTTCTCAGCGTTGTCGCTCATGACCTCCAGTCTCCCTTGGTAGCCACCCAGAGTTTGCTATCCTATATAGTCGATGGATATACTGGCGAGATTACTGATGGGCAGAAAGACCTGATGCAAAGGGGTATTAGGAGAATCGATGGGCTTCTGACGTTGATTACAGACTTATTGGACATACCTCGTATTGAAGCCGGTCAGATTAATCGCGAGATGAGGGAAATATCCGCGAATGAGGTGATTAAGCAGGCTATGGAGGGCCTTGATAGCTTGGCGAGGCAGAAAGGTTTGGTGCTGAAGGTTGAATTACCTGAAAATTCACCTAAAATTTATGGGGCAAGTCGTAGGCTGCAGCAGGTCGTAACTAATCTGACAAGTAATGCTATCAATTATACGCGCGAGGGCACGGTGCTGGTTAGGCTGACAGATGGCGACAACGATATACGGGTTGAAGTAGTAGACAGCGGAATTGGAATACCGCCTGAGGATTTATCTCGGTTATTTGAAGACTTTTTCCGAGGGAGTAATGTGGGAGCAAAGGGTACCGGATTGGGACTGTCCATATCCAAGAGAATAATAGAAGCTCATGGAGGTAAGATTTGGGCTGAAAGCCCTTGCTCTGAAACTGGTAAGGGAAGTAGGTTTACCTTTACTCTGCCGAAAAGACGAGTGGTCGATCAGAGAGGCTAGCTGAACAACCACACGTAAAGTTACGGAAAACAAATAACTAAGGAGGTGATTAGACATGCCACAGAGACCAAAGATTCTACTTGTTGATGATGATGTTGACCTTGTGACGGTGATGAGAGGAGCTTTGGAAAGCAAGGCTTACGAGGTGATTGTAGCCTACAACGGGCAGGAGGGACTGGAAAAGGCAAGAAAGGAGAAGCCCGATTTGGTAGTTTTGGATATACTGATGCCGGTGGCGGATGGATTTATCTTCGCTGACCAATTTCGCAAAGACCCATCGCTTGCCAAAACCCCTGTCTTAGCGCTGACAAGCTTTTCTGAGTCACTAGGCCAGCCGTTTCCATTTGACGTTTCTGAATACATCATGAAACCTATTAAACCCAAGGATTTAGTGGCTAAGGTTGAAGAGTTTCTAAAGAAGACAAGTTCCTAGAGATACGATTGCCGTTACTGGCTGGAGGAAAAGTGGGGAATGTCTTGGTGTAGCCTCGGATTTATATCAGGAAGGACACTGTTTGGTGTAAATCCTGTAGATAGTTTCGTTGCTCGCAGTAAAGCACTCGGTACATCCTCCGCACTCCTCCGGCTTAACTTCTTCTAGGTATGTCTCAATCCCCAGTTCTTGGTACATCTCTAAAATCCTCTTGAGATGGTCACCACTAGTGATTGAGGCTAGTTTCCAACCTTCTGTTTCTAGCTCTTGTTTGGTCTTAGCCATTTCACTTGCCTGTGGACTCTTTAATTCTACCAAAAAGCTCTAGGAAGTGTTTTTGATACTGAGTTTATAGACATATCGGCAAGAGTTTGGCCAAGCTGCAAGATTGAGAGGGGCTAGACGGGTTAAGAAAATCTTGTTTATAAGGTTTATAATAAGGCGACATGATGTTTAAGCACAAGTACGCTGATGTCAATAATATCCGTCTCCATTATGTGACTGTGGGCAAGGGCAAGTTGATAATGTTTCTTCACGGGTTTCCCGAGTTCTGGTATGAGTGGAAGAACCAGCTTGCTGAGTTTGGAAGCGATTATCAGGCTGTAGCTCCGGATATGCGCGGCTACAATCTGTCATCAAAACCTGCCGATGTTGAGCAGTACAAGACGAAGTATTTGGTTGAGGACATTCGTGCTCTTGCTGAGCATCTGGGCTATAAGAAACTTTTCCTCGTCGCTCATGATTGGGGTGGGGGAGTAGCCTGGCCGTTTGCAATGCGTCATCCAGATTATCTGGAGAAGCTCATAATTATCAATGCACCACATCCGATTACATTTGCAAGAGAGTTACGTGACAATCCAGCCCAACAGAAGGCTAGCCAGTATATCTTGATGCACCGCACGCCGCAGGCTGATGAGATACTGTCTCGAGATAGCTATAAGTTGCTTGTTGATGCTGTTTTGACGAACGGTCTTAATCAAGGATATTTTACTGCGGAAGACCGCAAGGCATATATCGAGGCCTGGTCACAGTCAGGTGCACTTACCGGTGGCTTGAATTACTACCGAGCAGCACGCCTCGGCCCGTTTACCGGTGAAAACAGCGAGGCTTTGGATAATTTAATTGTAAATCCCTCCCTCGCCACAGTTAAAGTGCCAACGCTGGTGATCTGGGGTGAGAAGGACCGGTATCTGCTGACTGGGAATCTTGATGGCCTTGACAGGTATGTGCCCAATTTGATAGTTAAGCGCATTCCGGATGGCTCACATTGGGTCATCCATGAGAAGCCGGCGATTGTTAATGCATATATCCGCGAGTTTATTAAAGGCAAAAATTTTTAATCAGCCTCAAAATAAATAGAAAGATAACAAACAAAATTCAGCTTGACAATGGTTTTCTGCTAGCCTATCCTTAATCTTTGGTTTCAGGAGGGCAGAAATGAGTGTACGTACTGTTGGCATTATCGGTGATGGGGAGCTAAAGGGTTGGCTGCAAGAACTTTTGTCAAAGGCAGACTTCAAAGTCATCACCTCTGATTTGAATCAGGATTACGCTGACCAAGTCTCGGCTACTGATTTAGTTTTAGAGGCTGTGGCTGAAGATTTTGCTTTGAAAAGGAAAGTATTTGAGAATTGCGATAGTAAATGCCGCAAGGAAACGATTTTGGCAACTACCACTGCTAATCCCTGTATTACGAAACTAGCGGCAACGACTAAAAGGCCGGAGAAAGTCATTGGCCTCAACTTCACCAAAAATCCATTCGAGGAGAAATACCTAGTTCAGATAGTGAGAGGACTGCAAACTTCTGAAGATGCTGTGCAGACTTCGAGGGATTTTTTGGAGAAGGCGGGTATTGTCGTTGCAAAACTTGAGGAGGCGCCAGGTTTTATTCTGGACAGGGTGATTGCCTCGATAGTTAATGAGGCTGCCGTCATGTATTCAGCGAAATTGGCGAGCCTTGAGGATATTGACAGGATGATGAAGGTCTGTGTGAATTGGCCTATGGGGCCCTTCGAATTTGGTGATACTATCGGTGTGGACAAGGTAGTGGAAATTATGGAGTCTCTATCACAGCAACTTGGCCCCAAGTATATGCCTAATTTTTTGCTCAGGAAAATGGTTGATGCTGGCTGGTTGGGAAAGAAGACGGGGAGAGGATTCTATGTATATAGCAAATAATTCAGGTGGAGGCAAAGATGAACTTTGAAAACATTATTTACAGTAAGGAGAACGGGATAGCCAGAATCACCGTAAATAGGCCTGATAAGCGAAACGCTCTAAATCAGGGGGTAAGGCTGGAACTACGACAAGTGCTTAAGGATATCGAAGATGACGAAAGCGTTAAGGTGGCTATTATCACCGGTGCCGGAGATAAGGCATTTATAGGTGGTGCCGACATAACAGAGCTCAAGGAAATGAGTCCTATAACTTGTGAGGCACGGGCATCCACTTTAGGCCAGCAGCTTTATACAGATATAGAAAATCTTAGAGTTCCTGTTATAGCTATGATAAATGGGTTTTGCCTTGGTGGTGGCTGTGAAATAGCTATGTGCTGTGATATAAGGATTGCTTCAGAAAATGCTAATCTGGGGCAGCCAGAGATTAATATCGGTCTTTTCCCCGGTGGTGGTGGCACGCAAAGGTTACCTCGGCTCGTTGGCTGGGGAAGAGCTAAAGAATTGCTATATACGGGTAGAATAATAGATGCTGCTGAAGCGGAGAGAATCGGTTTGGTAGATAAAGTGGTTCCGCAGGATAAATTGGAGTTGACTGTTACTGAACTAGCAAAAACTATAGCCAGCAAAAGCCCGGTGATTATCAGGCTGCTTAAGAAGGTAATTAACAAGGGAATGTATTCCAGTCTACCCGATGGTTTGGCTTATGAGAAAAGCACCTTCGGTCTTTGCTTTGCTACCGAGGACCACAATGAGGGCATAGCAGCTTTCCTCGAGAAGCGACAGCCGGAGTTTAAAGGTAAATAGAAGGTTTGGAGGCGAGAAAATGGAGATCAGAAAGATTTGCGTCTTAGGTGCTGGGGTTATGGGACATGGAATTGCCCAGGTTTGTGCTCAGGCAGGATATCAGGTTAATCTGCAGGATATTAAAGACGAGCTTGTGCAGGCTGGTATTAACAAGATTCGAAAATTCCTTGCTGGTGGTGTTGAGCGCAAGAAGATGACACCAGATGAAGCGGATACTATTTTGAATCGGATAGAGGGCATGATTGATTTGAAAGAGGCAGTCAAAGATGTTGACTTAATCATCGAGGCTATAGTTGAAGATATAAACATAAAAAAGGATGTCTTTAAGGAGCTAGACCAAATATGCTCTGCGGATACTATATTTGCCTCCAATACTTCAGCTCAGAGCATCACCGAGATGACGATGGCAACCAAGCGGCCTGGCAAATTCATTGGTATGCACTGGTTCAATCCGCCTCAGCTTATGCGGGGGATAGAAATCATTGTTCATGATAAGACCTCCAACGACACTCTGAATACCATGGTGGATTTATGCAAGAAGCTGGGTAAAGAGACGGGCGTATGCAAAGACTCACCAGGGTTTATTGTCAACAGGCTTATCCAAATCTGGTACAACGAAAGTCTGAATATGTTTGATGAAGGCATAGCTGAGCCGCCAGATATAGATACTGCTTTAAAAGCGGGTTACAGTTTTAGGATGGGGCCTTTTGAGTTGCGTGATATGGTTGGCATGGATGTTGCTTTAGCTAGCACCGGGACGCATTACCGAGAGTTGATGAGAGAGCAATTCAGGCCACCAAGATGTCTGATAATGAAGGTGAAAGCTGGTGAGTTGGGGAGGAAGACAGGTCGAGGTTTCTATGAGTATAAGTCTGAAGCTTGAATCAGGTGATGTCAGAAAATGAAAATCAATGTAATGACCGATGTCCTTGAAGCCAATGACCGCATAGCTGCAGCCAATAGCGAGGTCTTTAAGAAGCACCGGAACCTGGTGCTTAACCTGATGAGTTCGCCAGGAGCCGGGAAGACGACCTTGCTGGAGAAAACTGCTGAGGCGCTCAAGGGTAAGCTTCGCCTCGGTGTGATTGCCGGGGATATTGAGACTACTCGTGATGCGGAACGGCTGCAGAAATATCGGCTTCCTGTTGTGCAGCTTACTACTGGTTCTGCTTGTCATCTCGATGCAAATATGGTCGCCTCCGCGTTACCTCACATTGACCTGAGCAAGTTGGATATTCTTATTATCGAGAACGTGGGGAATCTCGTCTGCCCCGCAGAATTCAAGCTGGGCGAAGATTTCAAAATCATGATGCTCAGTGTCACCGAAGGAGATGAGAAGCCGCTCAAGTATCCGCTGATGTTTCGTGAATCAGCACTGCTGCTAATCAACAAAATCGATTTGCTGAAGTATACCAATTTCAATTTAGAGGAGGTGAAGGCGAACGCACGCAAGGTTCATCCAGCCTTGGAGATTATAGATATTTCCTGCACCGCAGGCCGGGGAATTTCAGAATGGATAGAGTGGATTAGTCAGCGCTATCATAAAAAATTTGGGATTAAAACACGTGCATGAGATGGCAATTGCCCGAAATATAGTAAATATTGCCATTACTGCAGCTGAGAAAGAAGGTGCCAAGAAGATTACCAGAGTTAATGTAGTAGCGGGGGAACTGAGGGGAATTATCCCTGCACAACTGATTTTTAGCTTTGGACTGATGGCGGAGAATACTATTGCTAGCGGAGCTTATCTTGATTTAGAAATAACGCCGCTAATAGGAAAGTGCAAGCAGTGCGGTGAGGTGTTTGTGGTGAAAGATTATTGTTATGTCTGTCCCAAGTGTCGGGGTGAAGATATACAAACTGTCAGCGGTATAGAGCTTCGAGTAAAAGATATCGAGGTTGAATGATAAAGCGAAAGGAGATTATCTTATGGCTGGGACAGTCTATGAAAAACTGGCTGATGCTCTGAGTATAAGAGGTGGGGCAGTGCCCGCTGTAAAGTGCAAGGAGTTCTTTGCCTTGCTGGAGGAGCTTTTTACTCCAAAAGAGGCGGAGCTGGCGACTAAAATGCCTGTCAGTCCGTTTCCTGCGGTGACCTTTGCCAAAGAGGTCATTGGTGGAGACCCTGATGAAGTGAGGAGACTTCTGGAGATTATGGCCGACAGGGGGACGGTTTTCACCATCGACCGCGATGGTACGAGGTTTTATACGCTTATGCCGTTGGTTCCAGGTATTTTTGAAATGCAGTTTATGGGTGGGGAGGTGAGTAATCGCACCAAAAAACTGGCCAAGCTTTTCGATGATTATTTTGTTTTGATTGGACAGGCAACGGTACGTCAGCCGGCTGCTTCTGAAGGTGGCACTGTTGTTCCATTTGCCAGAGTCATCCCGGTGGAGGCGGATATACCGACTGATGTTACCATCCATCCCTACGACAAGGTCTCCGAATATATTGCCAAGTCAGACTATATAGCGATTGGCACCTGCTACTGTCGCCATCACGGCGAATTGATTGGAAATCCCTGTAGCAAGCCAAAGGATGTGTGTATGGCTTTTGGACCTCAAGCTAAATATGTTGCTGAACGTGGCTTTGCCAGGCTGGTGTCAAGGGAAGAGGCGATTGAAGTCCTCAACCGTTCTGAAGAAGCTGGGCTTATACATTGCTCCAGCAATACTGGCAAATACATCAATTTTATGTGTAATTGTTGTGATTGCCATTGCGGTATTATCCAGAGCATGAAGAGGGGCGTCATTCCCATGGGTGCGGTCTCAAGTTTTATTGTGGCCGTTGATGAAGATGCATGTAATGGGTGTGGCACCTGTATAGATAGGTGCCAGATGGATGCGCTTACTCTGGATGGCACCATGCTGGTTCGAGATGGTAGGCGCTGTATTGGATGTGGGCTCTGCATCTCGGCATGCCCCACGGAGGCATTGAAGGTGGAACTAAGGAAGGATGCACCGGTACCGCCTCGTGACCAGCGGGAACTGAATGCAGCCATGATATCTTCTCTACCGCAGAATAAGTGATTTAGAATAACGGGAAAGGGTATCCCGTTTATATCCAAAATCAGAGTAGCGAACAGCAATGCCAAGCAAGAACAAGCGTGAGTGGCAGGAAACTACGTTAGCTTCAACTTTGAGGCGATTTCCTGAGAGACAAGAGAATTTTGAAACTACTTCAGGGATTACGATTGATACAGTTTACACCCCTGACGACCTTGGAGAATTTGATTATGGTGCATCCATAGGTTATCCTGGCGAATATCCGTTTACCCGAGGCATCCAGCCGACGATGTATCGTGGCCGAATATGGACAATGCGCCAGTATGCCGGCTATGGCACTGCTGAGGAGTCCAATCGCAGATATCGATATCTGTTGGAACAGGGCCAGACCGGCTTAAGTATTGCTTTTGATTTACCAACTCAGATAGGTTATGACTCCGACCATCCGTTAGCTAGGGGGGAAGTTGGTCGACTTGGTGTAGCCATAGATACCCTTGAGGATATGGAAATCCTGTTTAAGGGCATATCTCTGGATAAAATAAGCACCTCGATGACCATTAATGCCACTGCCCCCGTTCTTCTTGCTATGTATATAGCTGTAGCTAAAAAACAAGGTGTTGACCTTGATAGGCTCGATGGGACAACGCAAAATGATGTTCTGAAAGAGTACATTGCTCGGGGAACATATATTTTTCCACCTCGTCCTTCGATGCGGCTGACCGCGGATATTTTCGCCTATTGTAGCCGATATCTTCCTCGTTGGAATACCATTAGTATAGGCGGCTATCACATTAGAGAGGCTGGCGCCGATGCCGTTCAAGAGATTGCCTTTGCATTAGCTAACGGCATTGCCTATGTTGAAGCGGCTATCAATGCTGGGCTGGATGTAGATGATTTTGCTGGTAGAATCTCCTGGATATTTCAAACTAATAACAATTTCTTCGAGGAGATTGCCAAACTGCGGGCAATTCGCAGAATGTGGGCTAAGATAATGAAGGAGAGATTTAAAGCCAAAGACCAGCGTAGCTGGATGTTGCGTACCCATATTCAGACTGGAGGGTCAACATTAACAGCCCAGCAGCCTATGAACAATATTGTCAGGGCTACTTATCAGGCGCTGGCTGCAGTGCTCGGCGGGATACAATCTATGGCGGTCTCCTGTTTTGATGAAGCTGTCTGTCTGCCTACAGAGGAGTCAGTGCAACTGGCTTTGCGTATCCAGCAGATTTTAGCCTTTGAAAGTGGTGTTGCTGACGTTGTTGACCCCATTGGCGGCTCCTATTTTGTCGAAAGTCTTACCGATGCCCTGGAAAGGGAAGCCAACAAGTATATTGCCAAAATCGATAGTTTTGGTGGTGCTGTAGCCGCCATTGAGCAGGGATTCCAGCAAAGAGAGATTCAGGCGAGTTCTTATCGTTATCAGAAGGAAGTTGAGGAAGCCAAGAGGACTGTAGTCGGTGTTAACAGGTTTGTCTCTGCATATCCTAAAGTGGAGAAGGTACTTCGAGTTGATGCCGAACAGGAGAGAAAGCAGGTTGAGCGGCTGACTCATATTAAGAAGAATAGGAATAATTCGAAGGTGAATCAGAAGCTCAAGAAACTAGAGGAAGTGGCCCGCAGCAAAGATAATACTATACCGGCTTTCATCGAATGTGTGGAGGCTTATGCCACTTTGGGCGAGATGTGTGACGTGCTTCGCCGAGTTTTTGGCAGTCAGAAGGAGTACCTGGTATTCTAACGCTAACGTTAGTTTAGAAAGTAGGAGCCAAAACATGAGGTCAATAAGTAGCATCAAAAAAGAGGAAATAAGGGATTTACTGGGTAAGGGATGGCTGACGCATGATGGGATGTGGTTCTACAGTGTTTGCCAAGGGCTTGGCATTGAGAGAGCCAATACATTGAATAAGGTTGCCATAAAATCCATGTCTGTGATTGAGGCGCAAAGGCTTGCTGATGTTCTAGGTGTAGGAGGAAAACGGTTGGCAACCTTTGAGGAAATCAAGAACTTTCTACTCGAGGGCATGGAGCTGATTTTGCCATACTCGGTTTTCAGTAAATTCCATGTGAGTATTCTCTCGAAGAATGTTTTGCATTGGGAATGGGCGAATGGCGAGTGTTTCGCTTACAAAGGTATGAAGCGAATGGGACTTATAGACGGATATGAATGTGGTGTAGTCTATAGAATTGAATGCTGGTTTCAGAATTTAGGACTTAAATTCAATAGTATTCCAGAACACGGGAAATGCTTGATGTATGAAAAAGGCTACTGCTCCGGAGATTTTGAATTCTTCTTCGACGATTGATTGTCCTTAACTCAATTTTTATTCCTTCTCCTCACGAGGTGTGTTGTCTCAGTTTCGGCGACAGTATCGCCTTTCTGGTTTTTGCAGATGCTGCGGTGGACTATGATTCCCCTTTCTGGGTTTTTGGTCTCCCTCTTTTCAATTACTTCGCCGTGAACCCTGATGGTATCACCAGGGCGTAGTGGGCTTGTTATTTTTACCTTGTCTATGCCGATGAGGGCGACCATCGTTTCCTCATCCCAGAATCCAGATTGTTCCTCAAGTCCTCCCATAATAAGTAGAGTTAGCCTCCCCGGGGCAATCCTTGTTCCGAATGGAGTCTTTTTAGCCTCCTCTTCGTCCCAGAATATGGGCAAGGTAAAGCCAGCGAGCCCGACTATTATGTTTATCATCCCTCCACTTATAGTCCTGCCCGGTGTTACGAATTTTTCTCCTACCTGGTAGTCTTCCCAGTATTTAGCCATGTTTCACCTCCTCGAGATTGTTTATTAACCTGTCACTCTGAGTCCTTCGCATTCTGTCATTCTGAGCCTGAACGAAGTGAAGGGGAAGAATCTTGCTTGGCTCAGGACAGGCTCTGCGAAGAGTCTTGAAATTCTTCGCCCATAGGGCTCAGAATGACGGATAGGTTGCTGGGTGGTTTCACCTTCTTGACAGAAGTCTTATGCTTCCTCAAAGTTCACATTAGCTCTAGCCCAGGTCTTTGCCCAGAATGGCTACGGCGCTTACCTGTGGTGGACCACCAAAGGTGTGTGAGAGACCAAGCTTCACATCTTTTAGCTGGCGCTCAGGCGTTTGAGCCTTACCTTGTATTTGTTTATAGACTTCGTAGGTCATCCTCAGACCGCTGGCTGCCACCGGATGCCCGAAGCATTTTAAGCCGCCATCGGTGTTTACGGGAAGGCCTCCAGAAAGTTCAAAGAAGCCAGCATCAATGTCCTCTTTAGCTTTACCTTGAGCACTGAAGCCGAAGTTCTCATAGATGATAAGCTCGGTGATGGTGAAGCAGTCATGAACTTCAGCGATGTCAAGCTCGTCCCGAGGGTTCTTTATCCCAGCTTGCTCGTAGGCTTGACGTGAAGAGTTGCGTAAAGAGTCCCAGGTGAGCCAGTCAAATTGGGGGCGAGTATGGGGTAGCAGGGGGTCGAATGATTGTCCTAATCCTTTGATATAAACTGGGTCAGCCCTGAATTTCTTAGCTTGCTTGGCTGGAACCAGGATAGCTGCCGCTGCGCCATCACTGTTGCCGCAGCAGTCGAAAAGCCCTAATGGCCAGGCGATGATGGGGGCATTGAGCACCTGTTCCAAGGTTATCTTGTTGCGAAAGTGTGCCTTGGGGGACATGCTGCCATTGTAGTGGTTCTTAACGGCGATTTTGCCGATAGCTGCCTTGCCTTCTTCAGGACTCAGTCCGTAGGTATAGAAGTATCTGGTGGCGATGAGAGAGAATGTGCCTGGGGAAGTACGCCGTGCTTCCAATACCGGTCCCATGCCCCGCCCAGTGCCAAGGCCGGGAAAACCGGTGTCCTTCAGTTTTTCTACACCAAGGGCCAGCACAATGTCATACATTCCAGAGGCAATGCCGAAGCAGGCGTTCCTTAAGGTTTCATGGCCGGTAGCACACCAGTTTTCTACTCGAGTCATGGGGATGCGCAGTTTCAGCGGGTTGGCTGCATGCGTAGCTCCTATGCCAATCATTGGGGCAGTTACCGTACCGAACCAGCAAGCCTGAATATCTTTGGGGGTGATGCCGGCGTCTTCATAAGCTTCGTAAGCGGCTTCTATTGCCAGGTCTTCAAGTCCTGAATCCCAGCGTTCCCCAAACTTGGTACAACCCATACCTATTATGGCAACTTTGTCTCTTATACTTTCCATCTGTCCCCCTCCTTATCTTACTGGTCGGCATTTCCAGAAATAGTTATACATGCCGACTCCTTCGTAGATTCTTCTGAATGTCATTTCAACAGGCATGCCGATTTTGATTTCTCTGGGTTCACAGTCTGTCATCATACAGTATATTCTAGTTTTCTCCAGCTCGGATTCAATCACTATTTGTGGTATCACCGGGTCATCGCTTCTGCCAGCTAGGTTGTCCAAAGAGAATGTATAAACCTTTCCCTTTTTATCTGAGAGTCTTACCTCATCATAATTATCTTTAGCCTGGCACTGGTAGCAAACTCTCTGTATTGGGTAAGTGACAAGGCCACAGTTTTTACATTTACTGCCGTGGAGACGGGTGGACGAATTACGTTCTCGCCAGCTGACACTGGCTGACGGGAAGAGTCGGTAGGGTTCGCCGGGTTGTGGTTCTAATATGCCGCGATAGCTGAGGTATCGCTCATAGCTGGGCAGAAGCTTCTTTGAGGCTAAATGGCCTTTCACTCCACGTTTTACACTTTTCATTTTGCCTGGCTCATCGGCAACATCGAGAAGAAAGGCATCGCTGCCATCTCCATAGCTTGCTAAAATGAATCTATCTCCTTTTTTGGCTTCCTCTAAAGCTGCAACCAGCATCAGCAAGGCGTGGGCACAACCACATATGCCTAAGTTGCCGGCCATCAAATCTTGAAGTTGTGTTTTTGGGTCAAACCCTAGTTGCCTGGCAAGCTGTTGATGAGCTCTGAGAGAAGGTCCGTAAAGCACCGCTTTGGTAATAGCTTCGGTTGAGAGACTTTGTTTTTTCATTAAACCTGTGATTGCTTTGGTTGTGTTTTCCAGATAGCCGTGCTCGATTATGAAGCGGTCTTCCCAAGATTGCACATAGATATCCTTGTCCAATCTCCAGACGTCATACATCTCGTTTGCTATAGAATAGCTGGCTTTGACATCGGCGATTGCCTTTCCGTTTTTGCTTATCAACAGAGCTACTGCGGCATCACCGAAGTTCTGCTCATAGTCTGAACGCGGATAGGCCAAGCGGCAATCGGAGGCAGTAACGATTATGTTTTGCGCCGAGCCGCTGCTAACCGCATCTAGAGCTGCTCTGAGGGCGGTTGTCCCTGCCCGTAGGCTGTTGCTAAAGTCAGCAGTCAAAATGTCTGATTTCAAGTCGGCGGCAGCAGCTATGAGTGTGGCACACTGTTTCTCTCGGAACGGCGATGTAGTGGAAGCGAAATATACGCCATCAATACTATCGCGGTTAATCCCGGTGAGGCAGTCGAGAACTGCTTCTACTGCCATTGTGACCGTATCTTCGTCGTTGTTGGCTATGCTTCGTTCGCCGCCCAAAGATGACCTGCCCCAGGCAGCAGCCATAGCGTCCCGACTTAATCGCCACAGTGGAACATAAGCCCCGTAAGATATAATCACTGACATGGAAAGCCTCCTTATATCTCAGGCTAAGTTTATATAGTGTGGTTCAAGATGAGTTATACTAATCAATTGAAATAAAGGTCTGTTCTTTGTTTAAAATTTAGTTCTGTGGATACTTTGAAGTATAACACAAGACTCTCATCTCGTGTACATTTTAGGCCGATGTAGTTATGGGGCTTCAGCCCAGCTTTCGCTCACAATGATAAGATTGAAACCCTCGTATTTAGATGTATTAATGTATGGAAGTTGAATAGATGAGGTTATCTTCGGTGGTGTTACTCTACTGAATTATTTTGCTGCTTTTTTCTCCTTTTGCTCCATGACTAAGAATCGGGCTAGTCTGTCAAGTTTGAAGATAGTGTTGAACTCCAGGTTTTTGCTTATCCACAGCTTTTTCATTATCACGGAGTCGGTGATAGCGCCCTTGTACATAAGGCCGTCAAGAAGAGTCTTGGGGTCTTCGCATGCAATGATAAAGTCAGGAGACTCTAATTTCTTATCCTCAATCCTGAAATCGCCATTGTTGATAAACATAGCAAACTCGCCGGCCTTTGTCTTTACTGCGATGCTTCGTTTCCAGCCTTCGATGGCCTTGCGAGCACGTTTCGACTGGCTCATCTTGGATGCTAGCGCTTGCATCTCCTTGAGAGATTGCTTATAAATGGCTAAATCCTCCTTGCTGGGTTTGGGAAACTCAGGTTCTTTTGGTGCTTCCCAGTTTAGTTCAGATTCCTGTAGCCCTTTCTTAGCCACCTGTTGTGGAGTTAGCTCGGATGTGGGGACGCAGAAGATGTCTGATATTTGGCCCACACGCTCGTCCCTGAAAATCACTTTTACTTCGGTGCCCTTCTTGATTAACCCTGGCACCAGTATGCCTGTTGTGGTATAGAGCATGACGCTTAGGGCTGTATCGGCCCCCTTTAGTATTACCCGGCCCCTGCCGAACGGTGCCTTATCCAGAAACAGTGATGTTGCGAAGTAGGTGATGGGTGGGGTAGTGTTCATTTTGCCTGCTTGTTCCATTTCTACCAACTGTGTTGGGGCGAAATCGCAATCAGGACAATGAGTTACCATAGGGGGTACCCTAACAATGCCACATTTGGTGCATTTACAACCCAAAATCCTTTTCTCATCTCTGATAGCGAGGAAGAAAGGTGAAAGTTCACCAATGCTTCGCTCGTAGAAAGTGAACATAGCATCGTTCTGTAGTAGGTAATCCTTATTATCTAGAGTAATGACTCTGCTTCTTACTTCTGGTATAAACTCATCGGGTATGACTTTTCGTTTCTTCTCTGACATTGCTGAATCTCCTTTGTTATTCATGTTCCAGTATAGCACACGCTGTGTATTGGGCAACAGTGCTGCCGGTGCCGTGCACTAAAGCTGTCTTCATCTTCCTCTTAATCAGCTCATTTCTAGCTGACCAAGCTGACATGATATTGCTGGCGCCGACAGCGTGTCCGCAGTAGACGAGTCCACCACACGGGTTCACTATAAGCCTGCCGTCGGGCATCATAATGCCATCTTCAACGAGGGAGTCAACCGTTTCATAAGGAACTAAGCCAAACTCAGCCATTGATATTTCAAGCTGTTGAATGAAGGCGTCGTGAAGTTCAACTATCTGTATAGATTTGGTGGGGTCTTTTATGCCCGCCATCTCGTAAGCGCGATGCGAGCCAAGATAATCAGACACGATGTGCGACATATTTTTTTGGTTTTTACCGGCGTAGGAGTGCTCATTGGCTTCACCAACTCCTGTAATCCAAACTATTGGCTTACCGCTATTTCTAGCGATAGCTCTGGCTGTCTCCTCTTCAGCAAGGATTAGAGCTGCGGCACCTTCACTATATACGCATATCTCCAATTCCTTAAAAGGGTAGACTATATACCTGGAGTTCATCACCTCTTCAGGGGTTACCTGGTCGAATTGCCTTTGGGCATAAGGATTGGTTCTCACCTGTTTGCTGAGCAGAGAAGAAATCTGTGCCGTAACTTTTGGTTTAAGAGTGCCTGGATACTCATCCATGTAGCCCAGAACTATCTCGGCATAGCTGTCTGAAGCGCTCCAGCCTATCTTTTGTTCAAAGAAGCAGTCTCCAGACCAGGCGATGGTCTTAATAACCTCTGGTGTTGCTGACATTGAGGTAAAATCGAAGCAATCAGTGGCTTTTTCTACACCTAGAACCAAGGCTGTCTTGAATCGTTCGCCAGCTAAATAGGCATGGGCTGCTGATATTGTGTAGGCCCCTGTTGCTCCACCGTTGCTTATGCGTATGCCGAATTTGTTTTGCATTCCTATGATTCCTTGAAGGGGATGCTCTGGAATACAAGCCCTTTCGAAGATGTCGTTATAGATGCCGTAGAAGACAGCATCTACATCTTTAATGGAGATATTTGCATCTTTGACTGCCTCTCTGGTGGCCATCTGAGCCAGTTCGTAATAGGTTTTCTGGTACCATTTGCCCTTGAATGGCGTCACTGCCGCCCCCACAATCCCAACTTTTTTCGCCATATGTGTTGTCCCTCCTTTTATTCATACTTTTGAGTGTCAAGTTTATTGCCTTTTAGCTTTAGGGAATCCTGTTCCAGCTTTTCTAGTTTCAGTTCACCTCCTTATCTGCAGAAACATATAATCTTGTGCTACTTATGTCCCTATGAAAAATCCTTTGGGGTCGAAAAGTCTCAGCAGAGTTAGCTCTTCTTTAGTGGGTGACTCAACCCTCTTCAAACTCGAGGCAACTTCGAGTTCCCAGCCAACTTTCTCCTTTATATCAGCTATGGTTTCCTCCTCTTTTTGTTTTGCTTTGGAAGGAATATAGGCTGTCAGTGTGAAGGTCTTTTTGCCGTTAATCTTTTCGAAAATGCCGACATCTGTTACCAGTGTGGTTACTTTTTCCCCAGTGAAGGTAATATATGGCACTTTCTCGACTAGCCTCTGCTTGCCAGAGTTAATCACTACTACTGTCTCCCTATTGTTGCTGGCTATATCATTGGCTCCTCCAGAGCCGACCAGATATGCCGTACCGGGAATCTTTGTTGAGTTCACGTTTCCATGTCTGTCCACTTGCCCTGCTGCTAAAACGCCCATACATTGATTTGTTGGACCACTGACGAAGACACCAAGCATAGTTTCGATGTTATTTAATATTGTGCATGTGGGCATGTTGTGATAGCCGAATATAGTCGGGTCTGAGGGTCTTGGCAGGTAACCGTACATGCCAATCTCAGCCATCAAATCCACGTCATATCCTTTTTCTTTGAGTTTATAAGTAGCTAGCCACGCTGCCAAGTTTGACAGTCCTACGCCTGTAAGTATTGTCTTATATCCGCCGGTAATAAACTTGTTGGTTATAACCTGTGCGCCAGCCGCTACTGTTTTCTCCAGGGAATTTGGCTCCCTGTTCAATGCAAGTTTTGGAATATCAGACATTAATTCGGCTTTCCAGGCATCAGAAGCTGCTTTTCCTTTCAGGTAAAGAAGCCTGTCTCTGCCAACCTTGGAAAGGTAGTCGCTATGGTCTTTGCAGTCCAGAATCCAGTATTTTATCCATTTTAAGAACTCCTCTTCATCTCTTGAAGCTTCTCTGACGTCAACAACAAAATCATAATCGTCGAAGTAGTGCTCGAATTCAGGTAATCCGCAGTTTGTCATTCCGCCCGGGTGAGCTCCATAAGGCACCTCGCAAACTGCACGAACCATGTAAGATGGAATACGTGCCAGATGCGAGTGGTTACGAATATATTCCGTGGTGACTATTTTTTCAGCAGTAACAACAATCCCATTTTGAGCCCCCCAGGCACCGAAGACATCAGCTCCCAAGGGATAGGTCATGATGGTGTTTCCACAGCGGTCTGCGGCAACGGCATGGACTAGGGCTATGTCTGTTCTTAGAGCTTTCATCACTCCTATCTTCTCGCCTGGGGTAAACGGGTCATCGATGACTGCAAACGATTCCTTGTTCTCATCTTCCATGGAGCTTCCCAGAAGTGACTTAGTGGGAGTGAACCCTAACCCCATTGCTCCTGCCAGAAGCCTTTGAGGAATGGTGAGCATGGTCCAATTTTCGAATTCTACTTCACCGGACACGTAAGCCTTCTGTACCACAGGATTGGGACCTGATGAGGGGTATGCGTCGCCGACAAAACTGGCTATGACCTTTTTTACAAGTCTCCCTTGAATTAGAGCAATCAATGTTGCGGCAACGCTATTACATATGAGGGTGAAGCCCGGGTCCTTCCCCCAGAACTCCCTGACGAGTTGATAGAATATGGCACCACCCCTTCCCGCAAAATGGATGGCCATACCCTTCTTCACATGTTTCATTATGGCTTCCTCTAGAGAACAGACCTTGTCTTCTCCCTCAACTACAGGGACTTGAAACCTAGAATCTATAAGTGTTTTTAGTTCTTTTGGTTCAATCAAGATAGCTTCTTCTCAGCTGTAGGGTCACCATACAGTTTTGCCTGAGCGTCTAACATATGCAGACATATAATTCGTCTAGGTGCTCAGGCTTGTGAAATGTTAACATCTACGATGGTAGCTGTCAATGCTGGGTTTGAATGGCGTTTGCACTTTGAAAGAACGTGATGCTACAATGTGGCATAGCTATGGTGCTAAGTGACCGAACAATTAAAGAGGAAATCGCCAAACGCAGGATCGTTATTGAGCCTCTAATCCCAGATTGTATCCAGCCAGCCAGTGTTGACCTCCATTTGGATAAAAGGCTTCTTGTCTTTAACTCACAACGGTATCCTGCCTATATAGATGTGAAACGTAGCATTGATCATTTGAATGAACTCGTGGAGATTGATGAGGACCGCGCTTTTTTTCTTAATCCCGGTGAGTTTGTTCTAGCCAGCACCTTGGAGTCTATTACTTTGCCCGATGATATAGTGGGACGACTCGAAGGTAAGAGCTCTTTGGGAAGGATTGGGCTTCTCATTCACTCCACCGCTGGCTACGTTGATCCAGGATGGCACGGGAAGCTCACCATCGAGCTATCCAACGTTGCTAAATTGCCGATTACTCTTTATTATAGAATGAAAATCGGACAAATCTCTTTTCTTAGATTAACTTCTCCTGTAGACAGATTGTATGGGTCGGCTGAGTTGGGGAGCAGATATCAAGGTCAGACTGAGCCGACTGCCACTAAGTATTATAAGGACTTCTCAGAGAGGTCATAGTTGTTAGCTCGTCCTGTAGATTTTATGGAATGCGCTTTATCGCTGGCTGGTTTAGCTCTGGGTTACACCAGTCCTAATCCAGCGGTGGGAGCTGTAGTGGTTAGAGATGGGGTTGTTGTCGGTTTGGGGCATACTCAACCGCCAGGCTCGGTTCATGCCGAGATAATGGCACTTCGACAAGCAGGCCCAAGAGCTAAAGGGGCGACGATGTATGTCAGCCTGGAGCCCTGTTGTCATCATGGGCGTACACCACCTTGTACTCAGGCGATAATTGATGCTGGTGTTTCTGAAATTCATATGTCATTAATTGACCCTAATCCTCTGGTTTCAGGAAAAGGATTGAAGGCATTGGAGGAAGCTGGAATAAAGACGTTCGTTGGTCAGTACGAGGAGAGGGCTCAAGAGATAAATGAAGGTTACATTAAGTTTATTACTACTGGTATGCCTTTTGTTATCGCCAAATTTGCTATGAGTCTTGATGGTAAAATCGCTACTGAAAACGGTGATTCTAAATGGATAAGCGGTGATGAATCGCGGAAGTTTGTGCATTATCTGCGACATATAGTTGATGCTATTATGGTGGGAGCGAATACCGTGGTCGCTGATGACCCTCAGCTATCAGCTAGGGGGTGTAGCGGTAAAGGTGGTAAGGCGAAGCAGCAGCCTTTGAGGGTTATCGTAGATGGCAGAGGTCGAACGCCACTATCAGCTCGACTTTTTGAAGAGCCAGGAAAAACTCTTATCGCGGTAGCTAAACCTTTCAGTGAAAAAAAGGCGGAAGCGTTCAGGAAAGCTGGTGCTGAAGTTGTGGAATTGTCGGCCGAAAAGAATGTGATTGATTTAGCAGAATTGCTGAACGTGTTGGGCAAACGGCAAGTTACCAGTATTCTAGTAGAGGGAGGAAGTAAACTCTTCGGTTCGCTGTTTGACCGCAATCTCGTAGATAAAGTTCTGGCGTTTATTTCGCCTATGATAATTGGTGGGGAGGGAGCCAAGAGCGCTGTCGGCGGTAATGGTGTTGGCGAGGTTGCTCAAGCTCTTCGGTTGAATCGAGTGAAGATAAGCGAGTTCGGTAGCGATGTCTTAATCAGTGGCTATGTAGGTGGTAAGTAAAATGTTCACAGGTATAGTCGAAGAAATTGGCGTAGTCCGGAAAGTGGGTTCAGGATGTCTGGGTATTATGGCCCAAAAGGTGCTGGATGGTACTAAAGTGGGTGATAGTATAGCTGTCAATGGGGCTTGTCTAACGGTGACCTCGCTTGCTAGCGATGGCTTTTCTGTTGACCTCATGCCTGAGACAATTCGTCGCTCCACCCTCGGCAGGCTTCATTATGGCGAGAGGGTGAATTTGGAGAGGGCTATATCGGCAGATGGTCATTTCGGCGGGCATTTTGTGCAGGGGCACGTTGATGGCGCTGGCTCAATCGTATCGCTGTCACCGGAAGAGGGAGCTGTCATTGCCAGGATTTCGGCACCTGCCGAGCTCATGCCTTATATAGTGAACAAAGGCTTTATCACTGTTGATGGTGTTAGCCTTACTGTGATTGATTATGACGATTTTTCCTTTTCAGTTTCATTAGTAACCTATACTCGAGAGCATACCACACTGGGTAGGAGGAAGCCCGGAGATGTGGTTAATCTTGAAGTGGATATTATTGCCAAGTACGTGAAGCGACTTATGCGGGGTGAGAAGCTGAGCATAACGATGGACTTTCTTGAGGAGCACGGTTTCTTAAAAACGGGGTGAAGTTCAATGGAATTTGCTACCATTCCAGAAGCAATCGAAGATATAAAAGCCGGAAAATTTCTCATCATCGTCGATGATGAGAACCGGGAGAACGAAGGTGACCTGGCGATTGCCGCAGAGAAGGTCACTCCAGAAGCAATAAATTTCATGGCCAAGCATGCTCGTGGCCTTATTTGCTTGCCTATAATCGGCCATCGGTTAGACGAGTTGAGAGTCCCACTGATGGTTCAGGAAAATACAGCGAAGTTTTGTACAGCCTTTGCCATCTCGATTGAGGCTAAACACAAAACGTCCAGTGGTATTTCTGCATATGACCGTGCGGCAACTGTAAAGGCCGTGCTCGACCCCACCACTCAACCTGAAGACCTGGCCCGTCCTGGACATATGTTTCCTATTCGAGCTAGAGAGGGTGGTGTGTTGGTGCGGGCTGGACATACTGAGGCTATAGTGGATTTAGCAAATTTAGCCGGACTTTACCCGGCTGGGGTTATTTGTGAGATTATGAATGAGGATGGCACTATGGCTCGGTTACCTCAACTCGAGGTCATTGCGTCTAAGTTCGGTATTAGGATTGTCAGTATAGCTGATTTGATTGCCTATCGTCGACACCATGAGAAATTGGTGGAGAGGGTTGCTGAAGCCAAAATGCCCACTAAGTACGGCGAATTTGCCGTTATTGCTTATAGAAGTAAGGTTGACCCAGATGAGCAGGTTGCTTTGATTAGAGGTGATATATCAGGTGACGAGCCGGTATTAGTGCGAGTTCATAGTGAGTGCCTAACTGGTGATGTTTTTGGCAGTTTACGCTGCGATTGTGGTGGTCAAATCGCATTGGCAATGGAGAAGATTGCCGCTGAAGGACGAGGAGTATTTCTGTATATGCGGCAGGAGGGCAGGGGAATAGGATTTCATAATAAGCTCCGAGCTTATGCTCTCCAAGACCAGGGGTTGGATACTGTGGAGGCTAATATCGCACTGGGTTTTGATGCCGATTTAAGGGATTATGGCATCGGAGCCCAGATTCTGGCAGATTTGGGTTTACATAAGATTCGCCTGTTGACCAATAATCCAAGGAAGGTAATCGGATTAGAGAGCTATGGACTTCAGATAGTAGAGACCGTGGTTCTAAGAACGCCACCCACTCCGTATAACTTGGAATATCTGAAAACAAAACAGAAAAAGCTGGGTCACCTGTTGGAGGTGGATGAGGTTACGGAGGCTTAATATGAAAGTTAAGGAGGATATGTTATATGGCTAAACAGTATGAAGGTATATTACTGGGGAAGGGGCTAAAATTTGGTGTGGTTGTTTCTCGTTTCAATGAAATCATAACTTCAAAGCTGCTTGATGGAGCCAAAGACGCCTTTTTGCGGCATGGCGTTGATGAAAAAGATATCGATGTTGCTTGGACGCCAGGCTCTCTGGAGATTCCTTTAGTAGCTAAGAAGTTGGCAGAGAGTGGCAAGTATAATGCTATTGTTTGTCTTGGGGCTGTAATCCGTGGCGGCACACCACATTTTGAGTATGTGGCTTCTGAGGTAAATAGAGGTATTGCTAAGGTGAGCTTGGATACCGGATTGCCGGTCATTCAAGGCATAATAACTGCTGATACTTTGGAGCAGGCTATTGAGCGGGCTGGGGCTAAAGAAGGTAACCGTGGTTTTACGGCAGCTTCAAACGCCATTGAAATGGCGAATCTGCTTAAGTCTATTGGTAGATAAGAAGGCTATTACGTAACCTTGTAGACGTGGTCTCCAGGACGCACGCGGTCGGGTACTTTAACACCAATAGCATCTCCAGCTTTGCCCTCGGTTACATTCACGTTGTTAATCTGCATGGACTCAATGGTGAGTTCGAGGTCTGTGGTGTGCCCCTTAATATGAATCTTATCGCCGACTTTCAGCGTGCCGGTTAGCGCAATGCCTGCTACTACGGGCCTGGCAAAGAAATCATTCACCCGCCCTACTTCAACTTCTGGCATCTAAGGACACCTCCTTTCCGTGGCTTAATTCTTATTAAGTATATGTCTCTGGATTAAATAAATCAATAGTTGTGTAATTGACATAAAGTCTAGGTGGCGTTGACAGCTAACATCGCAGGTGTTAATATCTGAAGGGTTTTTGCTAATACAGTATCTCAAACAATCCTAAACTGGATGAGGGCGATATAGCATTATAGTTTTGTTCAAGACCATAACACCGCTCGAAAATATCAAAGGAGGATAATATGGCTTATGAGAATTTGATTGTGGAACGTGACGAGAATATTGGTGTAATCACTCTGAACCGTCCGCCAGCTAACCCGATAAATCTGGCTACACTAAATGAACTTGACCAGGCGCTAACAGAATTCGAGAAGGACAAGGCGATAAGGGTCTTAATCATCACTGGTGCTGGGGAAAAAGGATTCTCAGCGGGCTTCGATGTGAAGACTGCTGGGACACCAGAGTCAGAAAAGACTGGTCCCAGGGGGGTAGAGGTATTTAGCCGAATTGAGAAATACCCAAAGCCAGTAATCGCAGCTATCAATGGTTTTGCTCTTGGTGGGGGTTGTGAGTTGGCGATGGTTTGCCACTTCAGGATAATGGTTGATTCTGAGAGAGCAGTGATTGGGCTGTCCGAGATTGACCTTGGCATCATACCTGGTTGGGGTGGGACCCAGAGATTGCCTAGATTAGTCGGCAAGACCAAGGCGTTAGAAATGCTCCTTCTTGGGAAAAGAATCAGTGCGCCAGAGGCTTTAAATATAGGACTTATTACCAAGGTGTCTCAGCCAACAGAATTGATGAAGGATGCTAAAGAACTTGCCAAGGCATTGGCTAAAAAAGCGCCCGTTGCAGTACAGGTGATTCTTGATGTAGTGACTCGAGGACTTGAGACAACTACAGACGAGGGTGTGAAGATTGAACGGGAAGGTTCGCAACGAGTGACGAAGACAAAGGATGCCATGGAAGGGATGATAGCGTTTGTTCAGAAGCGTGAGCCGGTTTTCACGGGCGAATAGCCTGTCTTAATCAAAAAGTCTAAAAAGAAAGGAGATTCTGATATGAAAGTAGATGACATTGAGAAAATAGCGGTCATGGGTGCTGGTGATATGGGGCATGGGATTGCTGAAGTGGCGCTGCTAGCTGGATACAAGGTGGCGATGAGAGATGTCGAACAGAGGTTTGTCGACAAGGGGCTTGCCAGAATTAAGGAGAGCCTGGAAAAGCTTGTGGAAAAGCAGAAGATTTCGGAAGATAATAAAAAGGCAATGGTGAGCAACATTGAGACCTTTGTTGATATTGGTAAGGCGGTCAAAGATGCTGACTTCGTTATTGAAGCTGTTCCTGAGATTATGAACATAAAAAAAGAAGTTTTTAAGGAACTTGATAAACATGCTCCAAAGCATGCGATACTGGCTTCAAATACCTCCAATATGAGCATTACTGAGATTGCTTCAGCTACGAATAGGCCAGAAAAAGTTGTTGGCATGCATTTCTTCAATCCTGCTGTTCTGATGCGGCTGGTTGAGATAATAAAGGGTGACAAGACTAGTGAAGAGACTATGAAGTTAGCCTATGATGTGGCGCTGAGAATGAATAAGGTTCCGGTCAGGGTTGAGAAAGACTCGATTGGCTTCATTTATAACAGGGTTAACGCACCGAATTCAATTCTGCTTGGTGTCATACTTGAGAGGGGGCTGGCCACTCCTGAGCAGATTGACGCCAGGATGAAGAAAGTGGGCATGCCCATGGGGCCTTACGAGTTGATGGATTATGTGGGGTTGGATGTCGCCTATCACGGTGCTCTTTATTTTGCCGAAAGACTGTCGTCTGATTACAAGCCGCCTAAGTGGTTGAAAGAGAAAGTTGACTCGGGCAATCTAGGAAAGAAGACGGGTAAGGGGATTTTCGATTGGTCACAGGGTAGACCAGCTATAGACCTGGACAAGGCCAAGGAAGATTTTGACCCGACCGATTTGATAGCCATACAGGTGAATGAAGCAACGAAACTGCTCGAAGAGGGTGTGGTAAAGAACCCAGATGATATTGACAAGGCGATGGTTAACGGAGGCGGTTCTGCATTTGGCCCATTCCAGCTTGCCAAGGGGATAGGATTTGACAAATTGGCTAAGAGATGCGAAGAACTCGCTAAACAGTTTGGTGTCAAGGCATTCGAGCCGACGGAGACATTGAAGAAGGGCAGAATCTAGTATAAATGCAAGCGGCTGGATTAAAGGTAGGCTGTTTTTGCTGACGTGGTGATATAATTAGCAGGTCGGTAAATAGTAGGAGCGGCGATAGCTTTTTGTGGTGTCATAACTATCGCCGCTCCTAGTTTTGTGCAGCAACTTGTGTCATTACTGTTCCTTTATTTATTACAGGTACCAGACACACGCTGTGACTGCTACGCTTATCAGGCCAATCCCACAGAGGATTATACCGCTGAGTAAGCCCATAAGCCCCTTGTCATGAGATATGATGGCTGTTAGTTCGTTTATTCGCTTCATTTCCGTGCCTCCTTTGCTCATTTCTATTTTTTATAACGTATGGACTTGAGAATTTGTTTAGGTTATGTTTTCTATACATATTATCCTCCATGTATTATCTTGTGTGAATCGGGCGTCTGTATGATTTTGTATCGTAGAATAGTCTTACGACCAATGGCTGCAATCAGTAGCCACCTTTCCTAGTCCGTTCGGTGGATGACTTCTCTACACCTGTTATTGGCTTGACGAATGTCTTGTCCTGGTAATAGTCTGGTGCTAAACATACCAACAAGTTGTGCTCAGAGATGGCCAAAGTTTCGATTGTTAAAACAGAAAGCGATTTTTATGCTGCATTTGCTAAGGCAGTTAGTGAGATTGATGGGCAACTTATCGGTCGTGGTGACTGTGTGCTCATCAAGCCGAATCTGGTTATGCCGGCCCCGCTCGGCAGCGGGGAAATAACTAATCCTGAGGTTATTGAAGCAGTTGCCCGTTATTGTCTTGATTTTGGTGCAGCTCGTGTCATCATCGGTGAAGGCCCGAGTTACTACATCCCAGAATCACATCTCAGAGAATGTTTCACACGCACTGGCATTAGTCAGATAGCTGGACGGTTGGGCATAGAGTGGGTTTTGTTTGATGACCACAACTATCTGACGTTCTAGGGTATGTCGCCATATACTCCTGATAAGTTCAGGATTACTGAATTTGCTTTCAACTGCGACAAGTTCATCAATCTACCGGTGCTCAAAACACACTACCTCACCACTGTGACCTTGGCCATGAAGAACCTGAAGGGTTGTCTTAAGAGAGAGGACAAGCCGCTCTTTCATCATCGTGACCTGAATCGGGCTGTGGTTGAGCTTTGCAAGATAGTCAAGCCTACTGTGAATGTGATAGATTGCACGCCAAAGACTATAGTTCGTCAATTAGCTGAGGGGTATTTGGA
>VGNY01000008.1 GCA_016865895.1 Chloroflexota bacterium
CGATATTCTGGGCACGGCGAGCACGGAAAGACATTGAGGTTGGAGTCTGCGGAGAGCAAGCTGGAGAACCAAGATCAATTCAGTTCTTCAATGCAATAAATGTTGACTACGTGAGCTGCAGCCCGTTCAGAGTGCCCATAGCTAAACTGGTAGCTGCCCAGGCAGCCATCCACCAGAAGGATGACGCTGAAACCGAATTCACCACCCCATTACCTTCATAGTAAGAGAATCTGGCAACACTTCACAACTTCATTAGCAATTCACAGCAAGTGACGTGCACCAGTGGTAGCTCATCGGACTCATAATCCGAATGTCGTTGGTTCAAATCCAATTTGGGCTACCAATGGATTCGAACTAGCCCAGCTCAAAAGGCTGTGCTTTTTGCTAATTGAGTTTAGCTTACGTTAAAATGGACTGGAGGTGATCAATTCTTACACGATACAGCATAGTTTGTCAGGTTCCTGGTGCTAAGCCCTATACAATATGCCCGTACAATGGCACGGATTTATCCCAGGTTCTTGGTATTACCCAAGCCAACTTGCCTGAGGGTCATTATGGGTGGATACAGGAATGCGGCGAGGCACTAGTTAATGTCAGCGGACAAACGCAACCCGCCTATGCTGACTTTAGACCCAATGCAGCCAAGCGCCAGCTGAGAGAAGAATTTTCAAAGGGCTCACAGGAGCAAGTCACGGAGCTGTCCTTGAGCACACTGGGCGAACCCGCTCACGAAAGATTAGAGAGACTCTCACAACTGCCGCCTCTACTAATGGAGGACGGCCCCTACTGCAGACTAATCAGGGAGGCTAGGGATGTGTTTGTCGATGGGCACTTCTATGCTTGCGTCGCAATGTGTGGTATCTCGTTTGAGAGGTTCCAGCGGGACAAGGCCGCTCCCTACGGAGCCACGCGGAAACACAAGTTGTGGCAAGTAAGAAACATGCTGCAAAAGAATAAAGCTCTTTTACCAGATACCCTCAGTCTATGCGAGAAAATGGCAGACTTACGGAATGATTATGCACATGGACAAGGGTTAAATCCCAAAGAAGACGCCCTCAAGTCGCTTGCTTGGATGCAATCCTTCATAGAAAACGAAACCAATTTGATGAAGGATTACGTAATTGCAGATGGGACTTTATATAGGAAGTAGGAAGGTAAAACGCTAGGCAAAGAGTCCTGTCTATCGTACAACTTGCTCCGTGAGCAAGCGCTGCAAATCAGGTATCAGTTATTTTTTCTCAAGCAAGAGTTCGGTATCCTTCCAATGCGGGCGACCGAACTTAATGCTCGGACCTCTCCGATAATTCTCCACGCTACGTAGAATGAGTTTATAGGCCACGTTATAGATTGCTCTTCAAGCCCGAAATAAAAATGAACACAGCCTAAAGTCTGGCTTGATAACCGTAATAGACCTGCGATACACTTCTTGGCAGCAGTAATCGAAGCCGAAACGATGGAGGTGAAACATGGCAGGACCGTTGGCGGGGATTAGAATCCTTGATTTGTCGCAGGTACTGTTCGGGCCTTTCGCCACCATGCTGCTCAGCAATCTGGGCGCAGAGGTGATTAAAGTTGAGCGGCCAGGAATAGGCGATATCGCTAGAGGAAATGGCCCTGTGGTAAATGGAGTGAGCACCTACTTTCTCAGCCTCAATCGCGATAAGAAGAGCATCACGTTAGACCTAACCACCGAGGAAGGAACAAAAGTATTATTAAGACTTACCGAGGTCGCCGATGTGCTGGTAGCATGCTTCGTGCCCGGAACGATGGAGAAACTGGGCCTTTCTTATGAGACGGTAAAGGAGCATAATCCCAGAATAATTTATGTTGCTGGTTCAGGCTTTGGTCAATACGGGCCTTATGCCCAAAAGCCTGCTTTTGACGTTATCATCCAAGCCATGGGCGGAATTATGAGCATTACCGGCGAGCCGGGAGGTCCACCAATCAGACCAGGCGCGTCTTACGGCGATATTGCTGCCGGTCTGTTTTTATGCATTGCCACCCTTGCCGCTCTGCAAGAACGCCATATAAGCGGGCAAGGACAGATGATAGACATCAGCATGCTGGACTGCCAGATAACTGTCCAAGAGAACGCCTTCGTCAGATATCTAAATACCGGCGAAATACCACGCGCTCTCGGCACAAGACACCCCATCTATACACCATTCCAGGCTTTTCCAACTAAAGACGGCTACATCGCAGTAGCCGTCAGTGGTGGGCTAAACGACCAATGGCCTCTCTTCTGCGCTGTTATTAACCGTGTCGACATAATAGATGACCCTCGTTTCGCCGATGGCTGGCTGCGCACCCAGCATTATGAAGTGCTGGAGCCAATCCTAACACAGGCACTGAAAGATAAGTCCACTCAGGAGTGGGTTAATGAATTCGAACAAGTAGGTATACCCTGCGGACCGGTCAATACCATCCCACAGGTAGCCGCAGACCCACAGGTGGCTATTAGAGATATGTTTGTTAAAGTGAACCATCCAAGTGCAGGTAAATTCAAGGTCGCAAATACACCTTTCAAATTCTCCAGGTCTAAGTGCCGGGTGGAACGAGCCTCCCCCGAACTAGGAGAGCACACAGAAGAGATTTTGACCAACTTATTGGGTATGAGCAAAGAAGAGATTAACAAGCTGAGAGAGTTGCGTGTGATTTGAGATTTGCTGTGATTGTCAATCCAAGATGAGAGACCATAGCCTCAACTACATCAGCCCCACGCAAAATCTTTGCCTCCAGAATCATGCCTCTGGCAATGGCAAATAAACAGCCTCTTTTAGGGCCATTTGGTTTGTGGGCTTTAGTGGGGTTATGGATTAACTATCCAGAATTCTGATGAGTTCCTGTTCCACAGCCGCTGGAATAGAGACTTCTTGAACAGCCTTCCCACCTAAAGACTCACCAGCTACTACCAAGCTTCGCTCAGCCCTATCTCTGACCTCAGGCTTGTTACCACAGGCACGGGGGCAGCCGCAGAGAATAACCACCACACCAATGCCATCTTCAGACAGGGACACAAGTTCAGCATCCCCCCTCGCTTCAACAACCTTAGCCAGATGACGAGCTATTCTCCCCGAATCCACATAGGGATTACAAGAGCCACAATATTTCAGTGCTACTTTAATTTTACGCTCATCCTGTGACAATTCTGTTAGGTAACAAAGAGGGGCTGCTCGCCGATTTTAGCCAGCTTTTCCGCCAGCCGCTTCTTGCGCTCGAGGTTAGCCCGCCGCTCAATCATAATCCTCTGCGCCTGAGGGGAACCGGCGCCATGCATTGATTCTACCAAGGCAGTGCCACAGGTCATTGCCTCTATAAGCCGTATCAAGCGAATTCTAGTCTCGGCAGGTAAATCAGCAACACCCTTCATATACTTATCCACATATTTACCGACCCGTGCGTCCTTCCAGTCCATTTCCGCCGGTGAGGTCGCTAATATACCACCAGCAATATCCTGGGCTAGCCTGGCAATCTCATAAATATGTCGGGTAACATTCAACTTAGTGACATTAGCCAGAAGAGGGTCAGCCATATATGAGCCAGCGGGTAAGGCAAAACCCTGACAGGAACAGGCTATTGAGCAACAATAGAGTGTCTCCGTCAGGTGAACCATCTCTACCAGCTTATCCCTGATATGTGAAGCTCGGTCAGTTCCCTGGACTTGCGCTAGTGTATAGCTAGCACCAATGAGCGCATCAGCCAGCCCAGTCTTACAACCGCCGTAATTCTGGCGGTGGGCGGTGGCAAACCTTTCCACCAAATCATAAGCGAACTCATATTCCCCACACATAAAGACATGCTCCCAGGGGACGAAGGCCTTATCAAAGATAATCAGTGCCTCACCGCCAACGATGCCGTATTCCACATTGCCCTGGTCGAGAGAGCAATCGCACTTGCGCGTATCATTAGTCTGCCGACCAAAGATATGAACTACCCCCGGAGAATCAATTGGCACATAAAAACAGACAGCGTAGTCAGCGTCTTCTTTTTTCATGGCAGCCGTGGGCATCACCAGGTGACCATGGGAATTGACGGCACCCGTAATATGAGCTTTGGCGCCGCTGACTACAATGCCATCCTTCCTCTTTTCCACCACGTGCACATAAAGGTCAGGGTCTTTCTGCTGACTCGGTGAAAGGCGACGGTCACCTTTGGGGTCGGTCATAGCCCCAGAAATCATAAGGTCTCGGGATTGCACTTTTTTGAGTAAATCAACCAACCTCTTGTGATAGTCGGTCCCCATCTTTTGGTCTATATCATAGGTGACTGAATAGACAGCATTGAGACCATCATGGCCAACACATCTTTGAAAACAACTGCCCGTCTGCTGACCGATGGCACGCAGCATCTTGACCTTCTTCACCAGGTCATCGTGGTTATGGTGTACATGAGTAAAGCGGTTGATTTTTTCTCCTGTGAGGTGTGAGGTGGCCGTCACTAACTCCTCGAATTCCGGTGCCAGTGCCATCTCATAGGTTAGCGCTGCTGCATTCACATGGGGCACAAATGCAGGGTGGTCAACCAAGCTCGCAATTTTCTCACCCATGTAGTAAATTTCAGGCTTAAGCCGCCTGAGGCTTTCCCTATATTGTTTACCTGTCATCATGCTCATTTGTCACACCTCCAGAATAGTATATAAAATAATCAACTGCTTTCTATAGCACTTCAGCAGTGAAAAGTCAATTTCAATAGGTAAAGAGTGTTTATTAACTCTACTTGTGTCACTGGGTAGATTGGAGCATCCGCTCCAATCTTTCGCCAGGCGAGAGCAGATGCTTTCGCCTACCCGACAGGCTACAATGTTGCTAAACATTCTCACAGGTAGGATGGGCATATCAACCGACTCCCCTCAGTCACTGTGAGACCTTCGTTAGGTGTCATTCTTCTCCCGATTGCATCGGGACTTCGCCATAACAATAGAAACACTCCCATGAAAATTGCGGCTATCCTTGTAACATTGGGCTGAATGCAGATACAATGTGGATATCAAGAGATTCAAGGACGGAGCAATGGAGATTTATAAAGATGCCTCACAGTCAATAGATGCTAGAACTAAAAACCTAATTTCCACAATGACCCTGGATGAAAAGCTGGCACAGCTCGGTGGCATCTGGTGCTTCGAGATAATGGAGGACAAAAGATTTTCCTTAAAAAGAGCGGGGAGGCTCATTAAAAATGGCATCGGACAGATATCCCGAGCAGGGGTGGGTACCACCCTGTCACCCCCGGAAATCGCAGCGTTGGTAAATGATATTCAAAGGTTCCTGGTAGATAACACCAGGCTGGGAATACCAGCAATAGTCCACGAAGAATGTCTAAACGGCTTTATGGCAAAAGAGGCAACCATCTTCCCACAGATAATCGGCATAGCCAGCACCTGGGAACCGGAGCTGCTCGAGAGGATTACCCAAGTGCTCAGAGCCCAAATGAGAGCCATTGGAGTGCATCAAGGGCTTAGTCCCGTTTTAGATGTCACCCGAGACCCGCGGTGGGGAAGAGTCGAAGAAACCTTTGGAGAAGACCCTTACCTCGTCGCCAAAATGGGAACAGCGTATGTAAAAGGATTGCAAGGCGATGATTTAAGGGAAGGTGTTGTCGCCACATTGAAACATTTCGTCGGCTATGGAGCACCAGAAGGCGGATTAAATTGGGCACCAGCCCCTATACCACCAAGAATGCTCAGAGAAATCTTCTTGCTCCCGTTTAAAGAGGCAATAGAAGTGGCTGGGGCTCTATCCGTCATGAACGCCTATCACGAAATTGACGGCATTCCTTGTGGTGCCTCTGCAGAGCTTCTTACAGACATCCTGCGTAGGGAATGGGGATTCGAGGGAATCGTCGTTTCAGACTACTTCGCTATTCAGAATTTGCAGAGTTACCACAGGATAGCCGCTGACAAGGCAGGTGCAGCAAGGCTTGCTCTCGAAGCAGGTATTGATGTCGAGCTTCCTAAATCTGACTGCTATGCTCAGCCATTGAAAGAACAAATCGTAAAGGGGGTGGTCTCAGAAGAACTGGTCGACCGGGCTGTTTCAAGAGTACTACGGCTGAAGTTTATGCTGGGACTTTTTGAAAATCTATATGTGAAACCAGAAAAGACAGCACGGGTTTTCGATATGCCAGAGCATCGTAAACTTGCGCTCGAAGCGGCACGAAAATCGCTGATTCTTCTGAAAAATGAAGGTAATATCCTGCCACTGAACAAGAATATTGAAACTATCGCTGTAATAGGGCCAAATGCAGATAGCTCTAGAAACCTTCTGGGAGATTACACTTACGCCGCCCACATCGGGATAACGGCAATCATGGCCAACTCCATAGGCACTCCTCTGTCTGCTGCCGATGTGGAGGCCGACCAAATCACTGTTCCTGTAGTCACCATACTGGAAGGGATTAAGGCAAAAGTTGCTTCCAATACAAAAGTCTTATATGCAATGGGTTGTGAAGCAAACAACGATTCCAGAAGTGGTTTCGATGAAGCCATAAAAGCTGCGCAGTTAGCCGACGTGGCAGTTGTAGTAGTCGGAGGAAAATCAGGTTTGACTCCAGAATGTACCTGCGGGGAAATGAGAGATAGCGCTGAACTTCGCCTTCCAGATGTTCAGGAAGACCTCGTGAAGGCTATTTATGAAACAGGCACTCCCACCGTGGTTATTCTCGTAAACGGAAGACCGCTTGCCCTTGAGTGGATAGCTAAAAAGATACCAGCTATTATTGCAGCGTGGCTGCCAGGTGAAGAAGGTGGCCATGCTGTTGCCGATATCCTTTTTGGCGACTACAATCCGGGAGGTAAGCTCCCCATAACCTTCCCTAAAAAAGTTGGACAGATACCAATTTACTACGGCCTCAAGCCGTCCGGCGGTAAGTCACAGTTCTGGGGAGATTATGTTGACTGTAGCATCAAACCTGCATTCGAGTTCGGCTACGGCCTTAGCTATACCACCTTCGAATTCACCAACCTCAGGATAGAACCGAAGCAAGTCTCACCAAAAGGCAAAGTCTCAATAAAGGTTGATATCAAGAATACCGGAAGCAGAGCCGGTGATGAGGTAGTCCAGCTCTACATCAACGACGTGGTTGCCTGTATCACTAGGCCCATCAAAGAATTGAAGGGTTTCAAGCGAATCGCCCTTGACCCAGACAAAACCAAGACCGTTAAATTCGAGTTGCCGGTGGAGATGCTCGGCTTCTATGACAAAAATATGCAGCTCATTGTTGAACCGGGCACTTTCAAAATAATGGTGGGGCGTTCTTCCAAGGATATACTTCTAAATGGAGAATTTGAAGTAGTAGTGTGACCGGAGCGTTCCTTTTCTATCCAACAGTCCTCATCTTAGCCTTTCCCTTCGAGGACAACAGATAACAGAGAAGCCCCAATACGATATCTTACGACCACAATACTTGATTTGTAAAGCTAGTTGTCGTAGACTACTTCTGGTACACAAATCCTTTCAAGGACATCATGAGAACCATAAGAAATCAGAAATTCAGCATATTTGCTGCCATCGGGAATACCCCACTGGTAGAATTGAAGAATCTGAATGGCAACCCGCGGATAAGAATCTTGGGGAAGCTCGAAGGAGCCAACCCCGGAGGTTCGGTAAAAGACCGCCCTGCCTACTATATGATAAGCAAGGCCGAGGAATCCGGTAAACTCACCACGGAGAAAACAATAGTTGAGCCGACTTCAGGCAATATGGGAATAGCCCTGGCTATGATAGGAGCAGCCAAAGGCTACCACGTCAAGCTATTTATGCCTGAATGCGTCAGCACAGAGAGACAGCGTACTCTTGCCGCACTCGGTGCCGAAGTTGTACTCACCCCGGCAGAAGAAGGCACAGATGGCGCTATCAGGAGAGCACAACAACTCGCAAGTGAAGAGCATGAGAAATGCTACATGCCCAATCAGTTCGATAACGACAGTAACGTCCTGGCCCACTATGAAACAACAGGCCCTGAGGTCTTTTCCCAGACTAAAGGTGAGATTGATATGTTCGTCGCTGGAATGGGAACGACGGGAACGCTAATGGGGGCTGGAAAATATCTGAAAGAGAAAAAACCGGGCGTAAGAATTGTAGCAGTCGAACCTACAGAAGGACACACGATACAGGGCCTGAAAAATATGAACGAATCCATAGTCCCTAAAATCTATCGCCCACAGGCGTTCGATGAAAAGGTTGTCATTGAAGACGAAGAAGCATTCGAGACAACCAGGCTGCTTGCCGTCAAAGAAGGGCTGTTTGTCGGCATGTCTAGCGGCGCAGCAGTAGCCGGGGCTTTACATATAACCAAGGGTCTAAACTCGGGCACAATTGTGGTTATCTTGCCCGACAGGGGAGACCGTTATTTGAGCACCACACTGTTCAGGTCATTCTGCGCCAAATGCCCGCCATAAGCCTAGGTATGTGCCAAACTGCTCTCCAAAACCAACAACCAGCACTCCACATATAAAAACAGAGACTAGAGAACTTTTCACCCTAAACACAAGAGCCACCGATAGTAACAATCCGACAAAAGTTCAACCAGTTATGTTCTCAGAGGTACGCTTATAATTAAGTGAAACAAATCCACGATTGAGATGACACGGGGAGAGTCTTGCTTAATCTAGGTCTGCCTCGAGCGCTGATACAAAATCCTGATACTTGCCATCTCTTAGCCTTTGGAAAAATAAGTCATAGCTCTCCGGGGAAAGGATTTTGAAATAATAGTGTTGCCCTGTTGGTAAGCTATTAACTCTATTAAAATGCTCTCTGGCATACTTTAGCTTCGCTTTATTTTCGTCGGAAACATCTCCGTCTGCTTTGATCTCAATGACTAGAATATCTTGACCTATTTTAATAAAGAAGTCGGGGTTAAAGCTTCCTTGCTTGGGGTGTTCGCCTTTTCGCCACGAGTAGTTGATGCTATAAAATCCAATATCAGGAGATTTCACCCAAGCGTCTATATATTTGGCATTTTCTTCGCTGACCAGTCTCTTAATGAAGTCCCTCTCGGGTTTGTAAGAGGCAAAAACCATGTTGAGCGGAGTTTTGAAATTGAAGACGTTCTCCACCTGTTGCAACGAGCGGACCAACCGGTTTTCGTCCTCCAGTAGTTCTATCAGCAGCTTTCTATTCTCTTCGTTTTCTTCCTTGAGGGAATAATCATCAAAAAATATGCTGCTGTCTCTCCTTAAAGCTCCTATGCCAAGGCTGCCTTTGTTGATATCTTTGTCATCTGTGTGGATAGAATAAAGGTTCTCTATATCTGCCTCAACTTCATATCTTAGGCTTTTGGCGCTCTTTCTTTGTATTACACCAAATGCTTGGAGAAACCTTTGTTTATTTTCCTGACTGACTAAATCATCTTCTTCACCCTTTCTTGCTAGCGAATTTCGCACAATGGCTAGGATTTTATCAAAGGGGTACTTCTGGCTGTAGTTTGTTCCCAACTCCAAGTCGTAACTCTTTAGCTTGTTGAATACATCCTGAGCCACTTCTTCAGCAGGATACATCTTATATTCAATAGCTGTTTTCTTTGGCTTCTGCTCCTCGGTCACAGCTCGCTCATAAATAGTCTGACTTTCACTTACCCTATCTTGAGTGCTGATAGTAATGAAGCCTTTGCTAAAAACATATTCCTTAACCTGAGGTGTCTCCACCACTTTTGGCGTTCTGTCGTAGTTGATGTTATGCAGTACAAAGTTGTAGTCTTTATCTTTCGGTATGGGATAACTATACAACCTCTTTTCAATTTCGAGGACTTCGTTGACCAGATGCCTGATGCTACTTGACCATTTATCATGATTGAAGACTGTAACTACTGGCTGTTCGCCTTTATATTGCGATGGAATACGTAAGCCTCGTCCCAACACCTGTGCAATCAAAAGCTTTGAATTGAAAGCACGCTCTTCGTGGGGAACAATCTGGCACACATTCTGCACATCCCAGCCCTCCGACAGCATGCTGACTGAGGTAATCCACTCAACAGGATTATTCTTGGCATCGACATCTTTCAGTTTTGGCATGTTGCCCTTGTGCTCGCTGGCTGAAGTGACAATCAAGACTTTGCTGGTTGCAGCTTCCTTGCTTATGTTTTCCTTATCAGCCAGGAAATCTATTAAGTCATCGGTCAACCTTTTACAAGCAGCGATATCCTTAGTAACCAATATAGTTAGAGGCTTTATCAGGCGATACTTTAAGGCTTTATTTTGAATTTGATTGTCGTAAATCTTCTGGAATTTCTCCTCTTTGGTGTGTGAGACATCTTCAGCAACATAGTCAATCGTTTTGACAAACCTTTTCTCAATAGACTCTCGCAGGGAGAAGCGATAGACAACATCAGTAAAATACTCATTACCCACATAGCAGGTTCCTGAATCACCCACGATATACTTGAAGTTGTATTTAGGGTCTAATAAAAACTCCTTCCACTTTTTCAAAGCCCAATCCCGAGCTGGTGGATTAGCCATATGATGTACTTCATCATTCACAACCAGTGCCCGCTCTCCTTTCCCAGCCAAGCTATCCTCAATAGCAGACTTGGTTCTCTCGTATGTAGCATGTATATTCTCTATGCAAATATCTCCACTTTGGATTGTTTGAGAAGCGTTGATAATTCGTGGATTGGAGATTACTGGCGAATCCGGCAGTAAATCCTTTAACGTTCTATTGGCCGACAAGCTTTTGAATTTCTCAGTCAGCCCTGCTTCAATGGTATTTGAGGGGCAAAGAACAAGAACCTGGTCCACCGCTCCTTCAGCCAGCATTATTCGGGCAATGCCATATATCACAAAGCTCTTGCCAGTGGCTGTAGCCAAATCGAGAGAACAGGAAAGCTTGTCTGAGAGCTGCAGGTGCTTGTGGAAGTCGTCAAATGATGAATATACTTGTTGTAGGATTGGGTTTTGCCGGTAATTTTCCTGTGCCAAGTCTGTTAGGTTGTTATACCGTCCTCCGAGAAAATAACGAAGAACCTCTCTTATAGCTTCTTTCTGATAGTCTCTATCTCCGCAGAGAGCATCAAGGAAATCCTCGTATCTGTTTATATCAAATTTTGTTGGGTCAATATTTGCCGAGACCTTCAACACTAAATCCTGATTTTTGACCAGTTGCCTGTCTGTAATCATCTTATCCCGCTTGGTTAGCAGAGTCACAGCAACCTGTTAAATTCGGCTACTGACAATCCTGCCTGTCGAATAATCGCTCGCAGTGTTCCTCGGTCTAGCTCCTTATGCAAAGGCACAACTACCTGGCAAAATGGTTCATCTCGCCTCAGTGTCACATGACTGCCTTCTTGTCTCTTAAAACGAAATCCCACTTTTTCTAAAGCCTTTATGCAGTCTTTACCTGATAAGGCAGGAAGCTTGCTCATACCACTACCACTGATACCTCGAACCTCTCTTCGGGTACAGGAAGGTTGTCCTCTTCGAGGGCGTGGACGTAGCAATTTATAGCTTCCTTGATATTTTTAATTGCTTCCTCTTTTGTCTTCCCTTGGCTGATGCAGCCGGGCAAACTTGGACATTCCACTACCCAATAAACATCCTCACCTGGATATATAATGACTTCTCTCATTTTGCCCTCCTATCTAATTTTGCCAACATTTAGAACTATATGCCTTACCACTGAAAACAAAGGCTCTTATTCTTCCTTTGACGGTCAATCGTTTCTAAGATCGATAATATGAGTAATGATATTATTTAGTGTCTTGCTCACCCTGTTCTGCTTCTGTGCTTCCTTAATAATCTCTTCAATAACTGTTGGATTCTTGCAAGTATCATCCTTCTTTAAACCTAGCTGCCCACACAATGCTCCAAGAGCGTCATTATAGAAGTCCTCACCAATTTCGTCACAAAGCGTCGAGGTCATGTTTTTCTTAAAGCAAGCGAAATTCCCTGTTACCTTCTCCGGCCAATCCTCAATAGGCTCGTTATGGAGTCTTAATAGTCGATGATTATCTTCAGCTTTGGCATCTTTCTTCTCACAGTCGCTGTCCCATATAGTGTATACTTTGATCTGCAAGCTACTAAAAATGGCAGTCGCCTTATCAAGATTACCTTTTCCCATGCATGGGATAACTGAAATTCCCAGGCTCTCCAAATTATGCCCTGCAGCGTTGGCAATCCCAAGTATTATAGCCCGATCCTCTTCTCCTTCAACTAAGACAGCTACATCAGCAAAGAATCCTTCATTCATCCACGGGGTCATAAGCGTTTGAAGGCGTGGTGACAACGTCTTACCTGTATAAGTGTCTTCAGGCTTGCCGTCAGCCTTTTCAATGATTTTCGCTACATCATCACGAGTAGTATAAAATACCTTTGTCTGCTTCGGCTCACCTTGTGCTCTTGACATTTTGCGAAGTGCACGCACACAATCAAGCTTTTCAACATCCACAAACAAAGGGGAATGTGTGCTATAGATGATTTGTGTTTGCTCTGCTACCCCCTTAACGCTCCCCATCGCCAGTTGCAGTAGAATCTTGGATAGATGCCGCTGTCGATTCGGATGCTGATACAGTTCTGGTTCCTCAATACCGAGAATAAGGTTTGGCATCTTGAGCATCAGTTTTCCTTCAATGTTCTGTGCTTCTGCTACACCCTCCGTTCTCGGAGCTTGGGCATGAGCAAGGTGTTGCAGCATGGTAAGAATAAAGGCCCGTTGAACACCATGACCAGCGTGGCTTACCGATGAAGGATACTCATCCTCTACAAGCTTGGTATCAGCCCTTGGCATTGGAATCTCGATGCCATCTCCCTTTAGCCAAGTTAACCTGACAGCTGCGTCTGGAACATACATTTGGAGAGTTTTGCTAAGATCGAGCTCAAGGCTTTGTAGCTCAACAAGCTTTTCGGGATCCATGATTTCGTCATACCGTTTTTGCATATCTTCCTGTAGCTCCCTCATATCTTGTCGTTGTGCCAAAGTGCTGCGCACAACCAAGTCCATGATATTGGATATGACTGTGCCCCTACCCTCGGCTGCGTCTTCAGAAGCATCCCGCACCGCCGGGATCAAAAGGAAACGCGTGTAGCGCTCAAGATGGGCTTCACCAACCTCTTTGAAGCCAAAAAACTGTCCCTCATCAGGTTGTCGCGAACACTGCTCAGGATGCGACTCTTCCCAATTCTTCAGCACCTCGTTGGCCTCGTTCTGATTTGTATAGGATGGCAACTCAGGATAGCCGCCACGTAGTTTATTATATTCCACCCTGAGGTTACCTCCAGTTGCTCTTCGGAAGGAATCGAATTCTGGGTTTTGAAGTCTCATTCCGTGATATTTCTGACTACTTTTTCCCGGAGGCCATTCCATCATTTTCTTAACAGCCAGTTCCCCACCCTCAACATATTTCTGGAAGAGCTTCTTTTCTTCCTCAATCAAATTGGTAAATGTCATGGTAATTGAGATGGGTTGTGAAGTCTGCCGTGCATAAAAGTCCTCGTCAGTATACTTAGCACTCACCTCATAGAATGCGTCTAGGGCGTGTAGAAACGAAGATTTCCCGGAACCGTTTGGCCCGACGAGAACTGTCAACAGCTTGCAAGGTAGAGTCTCATCTCGGATTGAACGGAAGTTTTGTACGCGCACCGATTTGACGATCACGGTTGCCACCTCATCGAATTTTCGCCCACCGGTATCGATCCTTTACATAGCGGTGAAAGTAAGAGCCGTGAGAAGATGCGTGCATCAGTTCGTCATATATAGATTGAGGGACATCAAAGTATTGGTATACACCACCACTATGGAACTCAATTTCCAAAGTGCGTGACTCAGAATCATAGCCGATAGAACTTATATTGCTTGAACTGACAGATTCACGTTTCATCATTTAACCCCCAAGTGTAGCATCCTATATTGATTCGCGCTTCCTTCTATTAAAATCTTTTTGGATCTTAACCTCTCGCTTCTCGTTGCCGAAGATGTCTATGTAGATGAGCATCATCTGCCCATTAAGCTTAGACGAGTCAAAGTGTATTTCATAGCCTTGTTTTTTTAGGTCTTCGGCATAGAAAACATCGTCAAAGTTGAAGACCTCCCCATCGTAGTTGTAGTCCACCATCACCATAGACAGAGTCTCGAAGTTTTGGAAATGGAGTGGCTTTTTGGAGATGATGTTGCTTTCAAATCTAGTGATTTTGATTACAGCATCCTTGCTACTATGTCCTAAACTTGCCTGTCCTCTGGGTTTATCCAGATAGTACTCACAGTCAACCTCTGGAATCTGAATGAAATCGAAGCCTACAGCATCAACAGTGTCATTGACATCCATCTCGCTAACAGGCTGCTTGATGTGGGTAAAGCCTTTACGATGCAGCTCGTCAATTATGGAATAGGGAATCCGCAATACAAAATATCTTGTGTTTCCCTTCTCGATGTAATCTTCTAGGAACATAACACTTGCTGCCGGAGCGATGACGAAAAACCTTCTGCCTATTCTGTCACCCAAAATGGAGTGGAGATCATCAATAAAGCCCCTGTCTAGAACGGCATCTTTATGCTTTTTGTAATCAAAAACGAGGACATCATCTGCTCCCAAGTAGCCATCCAGCTCTACTCCAGCAATTCGGTGCTTTTCATCCCGACACTGAAACAGCTTCAGGACAAAGCTACGATATTCCTCCCAGGGGAGTTTCTTAATCATCCGGTAGTCATAGAGTCCAGCATTGTATAGAGTAAATGGCTTAGGCTTCAGTGGCTTGCCCTTGTTTCCAATCTCCTCCTTTAGATTAAGGAGGCGCTTTTGCATGGTATAAACAGCTAGCTTCCCACAATCAATCATAATCCATCTTCTGCCAAGCTTCTCTGCTACAGCTCCAGTAGTTCCAGAGCCAGCGAAGGCGTCAAGGACAATATCTCCTTCGTCTGCTTTGTTAGAAGATAGCTCAATTATGCGTTCCAGTAACTCCTCAGAATTCTCAGTGGGGAAGCCTGTTGAACGTGAGTAAGATTCAATGTCTAGCCAAATATTGCTTATCTTCCTTTCAGAAGCACCGAGGTATTCCACTACGAAATTTCCATTTCTGCACGTTAAGCAATTCTCCAAATTCTCAACACCATGGACATAGGTTTCGGTTGTAACGTCGTAAAACTTGAACCGATGCTCCTTCTGCTTCATTCTTCGAAATAGGCCATGATTTGATTTCGCTTGGTAATATCGGGCGCCACAACTCCTGCACCTTAGTCTTAAATAAAATTCCCTAAGTAGCCTATCCACAGTAGACTGGATCAAAGCGAAATGCTGTCCTGCGGGTGGTGACAATGTTTTACCAAGAAATACACGCTCTCTCGGGTGTCTATCGCCAGCCATCAAGAAGGATGTCCACTTTATTTCCGAGACTGGACGCCTAACCTTGACCTCACGGAAAACAAAATTTGATGACCTTGAATACCATAAGATAAGGTCATTATCTACTTCCATTTTCTCTCGAGCGCCAGCTATGTTTCTTCCTCTACTCACTACGATTTCGTTTCTAAAATTGTTCTTCCCAAAAACCTCATCCATTATCGCCTTAAGATAATGCCCAAAATGATAGTCTGTTCTGACATAGATGCTGCCGTCAGCAGCCAGAATTTCCCTTAAGAACACCAGCCTTTTCCTCAAGAACTCTATAAATTTAGCTCCTTGCAGTTTAGCTGAGTAGGCTGGAGCTTCGCCTCTGGCATTATAAACATCTCCGGTGCCAAAAGGCGGGTCAATATAAATGAGCCTAACCCTCCCCTTCACTTCAGGGTCATTCATTAGAGTCTTAAGCACCTGAAGGTTATCGCCGAAGATGAGCTTGTTTGTCCAGCCGTCGCCGTTATTGCCAAAGGTCTTTACCGGTTGTAATGGCACACCCATTGTATCGGCGAGGATGTCCTCTTCGCGCTCCTTATCGGCATAGGTAAGCTCATATTCCTTCTTGGTCTCAAATGGAATTATATGACGATAGCTATCAGGAAGTTGTTTGCCTTCCTTAAGACAGCGAGTGATAAATTTAATTTCCTCTTCGCTCAGCCGAACCATAACATCCTCTGTTTTGAGATAAGGTCATTTAAACATTCCAAATAATTCACACACCTAACCTTACAACTCTCGTTGCCATAGATTCATTATAGCTTGAGCATCCAATCAAAGACAAGAACGTATCTCTTAAGGTTTGCATCTTTTAGCGGATTGCGTAATCAGGGTAAGGATGTAAGTGTGCTTGGCTTACATCAAATACCCCTATATATCCATCTTTTACACTCTTATTTATTATTGGTGGGCACATTTCCATAAATTCCCGAGGACTTTACCCACAGGGATTTTTTAACCTAGCCCCTCCAGGAAGGCGACAACGTTCTTACCCAGGACACTGTGGTTATAGCCACCTTCCAGAACAGCAAATCTCCTTCCTTTGCAGTTCTTTTCAGCAGCTTCTTTAACCAATCTCCCGATCGTTCGGTAATCGTCAGTGGTAAGCTGTCCACCCCAGTCTTCGATATGACGGTCGAACCCGGCCGAAACTGCTAGAATGGAGTAGTCTTTTTCCTCCTGGAATTTTTTTACTATCTCTTCCACGAACTCCTCTCGCCCCCGGGCTGCTGGTTGGAAGTATTTAATCCTGCTCCCAGCGAAAATATTGCTGGTGCCGTCTCCGAAATGCAGGTCAAAATCCAAAATCAAAGCTCCTTCAATCAGGTTTTCTTCCTGAAGCTTGGCTAAAGCCACGGCGATATTGTTAAAGAAGCAGAAACCCCAGCAATGGTCACGGCTGGCATGGTGTCCCGGCGGTCTAATCAGGCCAAAACTGACCTCACCTTCCATAGCCATCTGAGCCGCTTTAATAGCTCCGCCGGCAGCCAGGCAGGCAATATCATAAAGATGTCTATCTCTTCTGATTGACTCAATGTGGTACTGACTGTGGACTCGCTTTAAGTCATCTTCCGAGACCACATCAGGTTCAACGAAGTCATATTTTCCCTCAAGTTCCTTTAGAATCGCCTCCATTCTCCCACCGCTGGCAGCAGGGTCAGATGCATAAACTTCAGTATATCGAGGATGGTAGATTATTTTCATTCCATCTCACCTAACAGCGAAAACCCAGCATTAAATCCACTTCAAAATGCCCACAAACAAAATCAGGCAACTGATATCAAAGGCGAATATCACACCCACCGTAATGACTTTCTTCTTGACGCTCTCCATGTCGAATACCCAGAATGAAACCAAGAAGAAGCAAAGGTATCCTACCAGGAAAATCAGCCACGGTGCACCTCTGCTCCACCATGAATAGTCCCAGGTAAGCGCACCGACGGCATTCAACAGATACTCAACGAAGACACAAAATACAGCGCCGACGATAGCAAAAAGCAGTCGGTTGGGAATGCCCAGCACCTTCATTTTCTTGTCTTTAGGCAACATCTTGCTGAAGCCGATGCCAGCAATAGCGAACATAAAGCAAATCTCGATGTTCAGGCCAGCCAAAATCAAGTAGGCTGTTTGTCCTGGGGCACCCCAAACCGGGGCATATTGGGTGAAATGTAAGACCAGCCCATTCCAAATCTCATTGAACCAGTCCATGCCCCAGAATGCCAAACCAGCGAACACCAGGCTCCAGTTTCTCTTTTCAATCTCATTGGCATACACTAACACGACAAGAGCAAAGAGCGGGATGACATATCATTGAAACAGGCTTCCATCACGCAATATGCTCAAGGCTTGCTGGGCTGACTCTGTCATGATGCACCTCCATCTGTATGACTATGTATAAAAAATCGCAATTGCTTTAGTATGCAGCGAATGCCATTATACACCCAGGTTGAGGCGAAACGGAATACCTACAGCTTTGCATACTCTCAGATTGATTGACGCAAATCCTCACCCCTGATAGAATGGCAACCTGCTAAACAAGTTGAATTACAAAACCACGAATAAAAGACGCTTTATATGATTAGAGCAATCGCGTCCTGGAAAATAGTTGTTCTTCTAAAAAGGACAATTCAGGAGTTTACCACCGATAACTGTCCACTGCTTGCCGCAGCCATTTCCTATTATTTGCTTCTCTCACTGTTCCCTTTTTTACTGGCAATAGTATCCATAGCTAGCTTTTTCATAGATGCACCATCACTACAGGAACAAATATTTAGGGCCTTCAAATACTTGATTCCTGTATCACAGGATTTTATACAAAATATCATCAATAGCGTGATTGCTACGCGTGGAGCTGTAGGTATCATATCCATCATCCTGCTGCTTCTGGGCTGTTTTGGATTTTTCAATGCGCTAAGGAAATCAATAAACACAGCATGGGGAATTCACAAAACCAGTTCGATTATACGAAGTCAGCTAACCAATTTCGCTATGATTCTCGGAATTGTCTTGCTTCTATTCATTTCTCGTTTGATAACCGTAATTCTGAATATGAGCAGCACCATTCTAAACGCAATCATAGCTCAGCCAGTGACCTATTTAGTCCTGTTACATCTTTCAATCGTTACTATTGATATTGCTCTTGCCTTCTTGGTATTTCTTATCATCTACAAATTACTACCGGAACGCCGAATTAAATGGAGAGACGTCTGGGCCAGTGCTCTGGTAGGTGCAGTTTGCTTCGAGATAATAACAATTGTATTTATCTTATATTTGGATACATTTAACCCTTATAATCTGATATATGGTTCAATCGGCGCTATCATAGCCTTCCTGATATGGACATATCTTGCTGCATTTATCCTTCTCTTTTTCGCTAAAATTTCAGCGGTTAACCTGAGTATTAAAGCTGAAAAACTATAGCGCCTGCTAGTCTGGCCAATTTGCGTAGGATTCCAGTTCATTTGCGGTCAGGATGGCCGGCAGATTCATGCTGCCCCCTCATAGCAACCTCGACAGCACGGCGATATAGCTCTAGTGGAACTGCACCTTCCAAAGATGAACCACCGGAAAATATAGTTGTCGGGACACCAATGACAGACCCATTCTGCCTGGCCTCCCTGTAATCATCAAGAACTAGCTTTTCTCCTACCCGGCAGTCGAGGTCATGTGTCAACTGCTCCACATCCAATCCTATATCTGCAGCTATCGAAATAAGCACTTCACGGCGAGAAATATCGCGGCATTGCTCAAAAACTGCCCGAAATATCGCCATATGATAAAGCGCAAACCTATCACGGTCTCGAAGTTCCACACACTTGGCTGCTTTTAGTGCAGGAAGGCTGGATGATGGAAGGTCTTCTAAATCAGGCCAGGGTCGAAAGATTAGCGATGGCTCTTCTTCACTGGCTCTTGCCCAAACTCCAGCAAGATAGCTATTAAAGCGGCGCCCAGGTACATCATCCACCACCAGTGGATAGGCTTTCCAGAATATCTCAATTCCCGGGGCAAACTCCTGTTTCAACCGCTCTAGCCGCAACGCGGCTACATAGCACCAAGGTCAGAGATAGTCTGAGTAAACGGTGACAATTAGCCCCTCTCCCATAGCTGTATGCCCAATTGACAACCTCTACCCCCACCCATACCAAAAGAAAGACTCCAAGTTACGCAGACTTAAAGTAGTCGTCGGTCATTTAAGCTGGTCTCTGGAATAATCAAGTACTCGCCGCGCCACTATAAGCATGTTAATCTGGCCTGTGCCCTCAAAGAGGTCGTTTATCTTAGCATCGCGCATCCACTTTTCAAGGAGGTTTTTCCTGGAATAGCCCAGCGGCCCCATAATTTCAACCGCCTTCTGGGTAATCTTGGTGATTGCCAACCCTGCTTTTGCCTTGGCCATTGATGCCTCCAGGTTATTAGCTTGAAACTGGCTCATCATCCATAATGACCGCAATGTCAACAGTTTGGCTGCCTTGTAATTAGCCTCCATATCCATTACATCCCGCTCAAGAGCGGTCAGCTTTTGACGCGGCAATCCATAGCGTATTTCAATACCTTCCTTCTCCAAAGTCTCTTTGACGAAATCTAAAGCGGCACGCCCCACACCCAGAGCCTGAGCTGCTACAATAGGTCGTGTGGCATCGAAAGTAGCCATTGCTCCTTTAAAGCCCTTGGTGCCAGCCTTATCTACCTTCCTGACTTCGGGGCTACCCAGTATGTTTTCATAAGGGATTCGACAGTTATCGAAGACAATGGTGGCAGTGTCGCTGGCTCTTATCCCAAGCTTTTTCTCCAGCTTCTCTACCCTCATCCCCGGAGTTCCAGCTTCCACCACAAATGACTTCATGCCTGCTCGTCCTGCCGATTTGTCCACAGTTGCCCAGACCACCACAAAACCATCGGAATCCTCCAAAGCCCTCTTCCCCCAAGTGACAAATATCTTCTCCCCGTTAAGCACCCATTCATCGCCACCGCGCACCGCAGTGGTGGTGATAGCAGAGGTATCAGAACCGCAACCAGCTTCAGTCATAGCCATAGCACCCCATTTCGGCTTGCCCTCGTTAAAGCGAGTCAGAAACCGCTCCATCTGCTCCTTAGTCCCACTGGCAAAAACAGCAGCACCACCAAGCCCGGGACCAGGAATGCACAAGTAAAGACCAGCATCGCCCCAGCAAAGCTCCTCGGTTCTGAGCGCTGCTGTTATGTCCAAGCCAACAGATAAAGCACCTTCACGCCTTCTCTCCCACAGCGTGTCAATGAGTTGCTGTGGGCTGTCATGTTCATGCTCATCATAGTAACGGCTGACAGGCCGAAACATCTCCTCTGCGAACTTGTGAGCTGCCTCTATCGCCTCTTTCTGTTCCGGTGTCGGTTCAAAATCTATCATTCTGTTATTCCTCCTTCTATACGATAGCCATGCCGTCAAAGGTGGCAAATCCACGACCATTCCTCAGCCATAGTTCGACCGGGTGCTCCCGAATGTAACCATGTCCACCTAAAATCTGCACAGCTCTGTCGGTTACCATTACCACCATATCATCGGCATAGGTCTTCACCAAAGAAGTTTCCTTGGTTGCCTCCTCTTTACGGTCCAGTTTCCAGGCAGCCTCCCAGCTCATCAATCTTGTGGCATCAATCTCAATAGCCATCTCCGCCAACATGAAAGCGATTGCCTGGCGAGCAGCAATAGGCTCGCCGAAGGCGACACGTTCTTTGGCATAGTCTCTGGAATACTCAAAAGCCGCTTTGGCTACCCCCACAGCCATCGCCGAGAGTGCCACCTTTGAGCAGTTCAGAATCCGGTTAAAATCGCACCCTCCCCCACCACCAAGTCGATTTTCTTTAGGAACACGGCAGTTCTTAAGGGCAAGCTCATAAGTAGCTAGAGCTCTTATCCCCATATTACTTTCTCGCCCACCGACCTCCAACCCCTTGGTGCCCTTCTCGATGATGAAGCCCTGAGTGTTGCCATTTTCAGCGGCATAGACAAGGAGCAGGTTAGCATCAGCAGCCAACGGAACATAACATTTTTGCCCATTAATAACGTAGTTGCCGTCTTTGAGGCTGGCAGTGGTTGAAAGAGAGTAAGGGTCAAAACCAAATTTAGGCTCAATTAGAGCGGCGGTTGCTGCTTTATAATTATCGCCGCAAAAAGCAGGTAGGTATTTCTTCTTCTGCTCATCGGTGCCCATTTCCAGAATAGAATTAACTACCAGGGCAGGGCAGAGTATATGCATTGCTATAGAGAGGTCACCCCAGGCTAGCTCCTCAGCAATCAGCGAGCCTGTAATAGCCGAATGTTCCCCACCACCCCCACCATACTCCTCGGGTATGCTGGTAGAAACAAGTCCCAGTTGCCAGGCAGTGTTGACAATACGGTCAGGTATCTCTCCGCTTTCATCGCACTCCCTGTAGTGTTTCCTCATTTCATCGTTAGCAAATTGTTGCACCATCTTAACTATCATCTGCTGTTCTTCAGTGGGACTAAACGAAATCATATATTACTCCTTTCAAATTACCTGCCTAGTTCCAATACAACCCAACTTCAAATAGTAACACTCCCAGCGCTTTCCGTCAAAACAAAGACTCCACACCGCTTTACCCCAAACCACTCACCTCATACAAATTTGGTACTGCCATGAGTCTGACACAAGCGCATGGTATCGAAGGGCTTGTCTTTGTTCTAGTCATATATGAAGGGGCAAATGTACCCTGAGGCTAAAAATCCTAAGTGCTCGTGAGCCGAAGGCTGCACAATGCAGAAACACCCAGACCTCAACTACTTATACCAGTCTTTTCCCGGATGATAACAACCCCAGCGTCTCGCAAGTTGCGCCTCACGCCACGCTCCCCAAGTACAAACGCCAATCAATAAAAGCGAGCACAACAGCGCGAATGCCGGCAACCACTCCATGTGTCTTACCTCCGTTTCCTGCTTTTCCACTACAAATGTAGCAGCTACCAAGGTATTCTTCATCGGTCTTTAGTCCAATCTTTGACAGTACCTTAGCCCATGTGCAATTCCTGTAGAGTCGGCCCCAACCATTCAATACGGAGACCCTGGGAATGTCGTAGCTAAGGCATTCAGCGTCGGCAAAGAACTCAAGGTAAGGCAACAAAAATCAAAAGCAGCAACCACCCCCGCAATTACACCCTACATGTCATTGCGAGTCCCGATGCAATCGGGACGTGGCAATCTCGGTGGTGGGGAGAGGGTGAAGTTCTTCTCTCAATAAATCGGGGGCAGAATGACAGACGGAGAAAGGGGATTGCCACATCGCCATCGCTTCTCACAATACAATTAAAAACTCCCATGCAGGTGCTATTGATGTAGCTAAATGATTGTACTATAATGCTTGTCACAAATACGAAGAATGGAGGGAAAAGATGGCAAAACTGACTGACGAAATGAAGGCATTAATTGCCAATCAGCAGGCATTCATCGCTACCGCTACCCCAAACGGCGTGCCCAACATCGTCACCAAGGGCAGTACCCGGGTTCTTGACGATGAGCACCTCGTGTTCTTTGAGCTTACCGGCGGGCGCACTTGGGAAAACCTGCAGAAAAATCCAAAGGTAGCTATCGCTGTAGCAGACCGAAGTAAAATGCAGGGCTACAGATTCATCGGCAATGCACAGTTAATCACAGAAGGGGAACTCTACGCAAAAGCTCAGAAGCTAGCAGACATGCTGAAAATGCCTTTCCCAGCCAAAGCTGCGGTAAAGGTGAAAGTTGAGGAAATATATAACCTGGGCGGCGGTGGGCAAAAGGTGGCTTGAGACAAAAAACTACCTGTAACCCAAGCCATTTAACACACCCGACTTAAATATGTAGGAACAGAGATTCAGGTTTTCCCAGGCCTTCAAACTCTGAGGATGGGTAGGAAGGCTATGACTCTATTAGACCCGATAAAACGCAGAACAAGCGTCAGGGATTTTATAGACAAGCCAGTTGAACGAGAGAAGATAATGCTGTGCCTTGAGGCAGCAAGACTGGCCCCATCGGCATGTAATTCGCAACCCTGGAGATTTATAGTCGTTGATGATGGGCAACTGAGGGGTAAACTATGTGATGCTGCTTTCAGCGGTATATATTCAGCAAACTCCTTCTGCAAAACGGCGCCGGTTATCGTTGCCGTTGTCTCCGAGAAGTCCAAATTCATGGCCAGAATTGGCGGCATGTTCCGCGGCACGGAATACCACCTCATAGACATAGGAATAGCTTGCGAACATTTTGTGCTTCAGGCTACAGACCTAGGCCTGGGAACCTGCTGGATAGGCTGGTTCGACGAAGGGGCGGTAAAGGCAATACTAAATGTCCCGCAGCAGAAGAAAATAGATATTTTAATAGCCTTAGGTTACTACAATCCAGCAAGGGTAAGTTCCGAGCACAACAGGGAACCAATAGACAAAATCGCGTCCTTTAACTCCTATTGAGCCACCCAAATTCCTTGTTACTCATTATGCTAACTTTAAGCGGCAGCGGCTTAGTCTTGTATTAGGAATTACCTTTCCAACAGCTTGAGGGCTGCTGCCATGATGCGGTTTGTATTTGGAAGAACCTGGTCCTCAAGTTCCCGATAATAGGGTATTGTCTCCTCTGTGCAAACGCGATTGTATCGCAGCGGAATCCCGGCCTCAAGCACCACAGCGGCAAGCTCCCCAGAAAGGCCGAAGTCGCGGTAGTCCTCATCAACAACAAGTAACCGTCCACTTTTAGAGACAGCTTGGCACAGCGTTTCTTTGTCCAGTGGTGACACAGTTCTCAAATCCAGCACACCGGCAGAAATACCTTTCTTTTCCAGCATCATTGCCGCCTCCAGACAGCGGTAGACTCCCACGGCCACGCTCACCAGCGTAATATCCTTGCCTTCGCGTTTTACAGCTGCCTTCCCCAGCGGCACGGGTATCCATTTTTCAGGAACGAGGCCACTGGTACCTTCCAAGGGTACGTCGTACTGCACAGTTTTGCGACCACCTGAGCCTAAAAAGTCCAACATGTTGCTGGCAAGAAGCTTGTGCTCCAGATAGACCACCGGCCCTTCATTTTCAATAGCCGAGAGCATTAATCCACCAGCATCGGCAGGGTTTGAAGGCACCACCACAGCCAGCCCGGGAATATGTGCCAGCCAGCCCCACAGGCTCTGCTCATGTTGTCCCCCATCACCATAGCCACCACCACACGGAACCCTGACGACCATAGGAGCCTTCCATTTGCCACCGGAGAATGCCTCCAACTTGGCGGCATGGTTAAGCAATGCATCTATTGCAACCCCGATAAAGTCCACCATCATCACTTCCACTACCGGTCGCAGGCCAGCCATGGCTGCTCCTACTGCAGCCCCGACAAATGCAGCCTCGCTTATGGGTGCAGGACGAATTCTCCGTTCCCCGAAACGTACAAAGAGGCCTGCTCGTAGCGCATGAACGTCTTCTCCAAAGACCACAATCCTGGAATCGCTTGCCATTGCTTGAGCTAAAGCATCGTCTATGGCATCGGCAAAACCCATCGTTTTCATTGTCTTTTTCCCTTATTAGAGCTATGACAACGCAATGTCCACTGCCTGCTGGATTTCTTTCTCCACCTCTTTCTCAATCTTATCCAGGCGAGATTTCTCTCCCTTTAACCTTTGCCTAACACGGTAAATGGGGTCATGGCCTTTGCTGTACTTCTCACTCACTGTTCGACCAATCAAAGACGTTATCATGCCCAGGCTGGCAACACGCTCACCTAGCGATGCCCCTTTCCTTGCCGGTAAGGAGCGCAGGATTGGTCCGACCATCTCCTTCATTGACTCCAGAGACTTGCGTAGCAGCGGGTAGCCCAGAAAATGCCCCTCAGGCCGAATGCAGTGAGCCAGCAGAAAGGTAGGGCCATTATTTTTACGTGCTCTTTCAACTCCCTGCCCCGCAGTATTCCACACCGCCTCTACATCTGTCCCATCCACCTCAAGCACTGGCATGCCGAAGCCCTTGGCACGGTCAAGCAAGTTTCCACCCGTGACATACTTGGAACGGGTGGTGATCGCCCATTCATTATCCTTACAGACAAAGAGAGCTGGTAGCTTCCAAGCAACAGCGAGATTAAAAGACTCCAGCAACATCCCCTGGTTCATTGCGCCATCCCCAAAGAAAGCTACGGCTATATTCCCAGGACGTAGATGCTGGGCAGCCAGGGCAAAACCTGCAGCCACGGGGCCGGCCGAACCTACAATCCCCGAAGACGCCACCAGATATTCAAGGGAAAACAAGTGCATATGTCCACCCATACCACCACAGAGGCCATCCCTGCTACCTAAAAACTCCTTGAGCAGAAGCACCAAGTCTACCCCACGTACCACCAGCGGCGGTGTGCCGCGGTGGTCAAGCGCTATGGCATCCCCATCTTCAAGGTGGTTCACCACACCGACAGCAACAGCCTCCTCCCCAATCCCCAGGTGCATCTCTCCGGAAATCTTCCCCCCCTCCCATAAGTCAATAACCACCTCTTCAAACCGTCGGCTCCGCAGCATCTGTCGGTAAAGTGACCACAGATCAATCCCCATAATATCTTCCCGAGTCTATCCTAATTGACTCCCCTAAAAAGCCTCCCCGCCTTCTGTCCCCGACACCCTAGCTCCCCATGAGCAACACAATTGCAGCATACATGCCAAAGGCTACAAAAGCTACCAGAACAAGAATTCCCATGGCAACTGCAAAACGCGCTCGCCCTACCCTGTTACCAAAAAAATCACCAATGACCATCGCCACAGCAGCAGCCACTACTATAATCACCACGTTTATAGCAGTTTTCAGTTCCATAGACTACCTCCTTAATAATCTAATTATAGCAGTAATTCTAACCATGACAAGACCCTTCGGCCACATTTCTGGACAAAACAACTTTACCTAATCCATCGCCTTTTGTTATTATCTCAAAACATGCACATCAAGCTGACTTTTCTCGGTGCTGCCCAGAACATCACCGGCTCGCGCTACCTTATTGAGTCCGGTGGCACCAAATTTCTGGTGGACTGTGGGCTCTACCAGGAAAGAAAATTTAAAGACCGGAACTGGGAGCCTTTCCCTATACTACCCCACAGCTTGGATACTGTCCTCCTGACCCACGCTCACCTCGACCATTGTGGCCTGTTGCCCCGACTAGTCCAAGACGGCTTCCATAGCCCGATTCACTGCACAGCTGCCACCGCTGAAATCGCACAAATTATGCTCCTCGACTCGGCAAGCCTACAGGAAGAGGATGCCGAATTCAAAAGACAGAGACACGAAAAAGAGAGGCGGAAGGGACCATTCCCAGAAATTCCACTGTACACGGTAGATGATGCCAAGGCTTGTTCCCGGCTCTTCGCGCCCGCCACATATGGGAAACCTATCGAGATAAGTAAAGGCGTTGAAGCTACTTTCTATGATGCCGGTCATGTCCTAGGCTCATCTATGGTAAAGGTCAAGATAAGGCAAAACGGAGACGAGAGGACGCTCCTTTTTTCTGGAGACATTGGCAGATGGGATAAGCCTATCTTACGGGAGCCGACTTTATTTGAAGAAGCAGACTATGTCCTGGTGGAATCCACTTATGGCGATAAACTGCTCGAGTCACCGGAAGATTCAGCCAACAAACTCGCCGAGGTCATAAACACTACAGCAAAGGCTGGAGGAAACATAGTCATCCCCAGTTTTGCCCTGGAGAGGTCTCAGGAGATATTGTACTACCTCAACAAACTCCTTTTTGAAGACCGCATACCACACCTCATGGTCTTTTTCGACAGTCCTATGGCGGTGAGCATCAACAAGGTGTTTGAACACCATCCTGAGCTGTTCGATGAGGAAATGACCAGGCTTATGCGGCAGAAGGAATCACCTTTTGACTTCCGTGGTCTCAACTTGGTAAGAACAGCCGATGAGTCCAAGGCGATAAATCACATAAAGGGGACGGTCATAATAATTGCCGGCTCCGGGATGTGTACCGGTGGCAGGATAAAACACCATCTGGTGACCAACATCTTAAGGAAAGAAAGCACAATACTCTTTGTCGGCTACCAGGCGATAGGAACATTGGGAAGGCAAATCGTTGATGGTGCCAAAAAGGTGAGAATACTGGGAAAACATTATCCTGTAAGGGCAAGGGTAGAGCAGCTCAACGGTTTTTCAGCACATGCCGACAAAAACGAGCTTCTAAGATGGTTATCAAGCCTACGCAAACCTCCCAGACGCCTATTCATAACTCACGGTGAGCCAGAATCGTCCCACCACCTTGCCGCTCTGGTAAGAGACAAAATGCGATGGGAAGTGACAGTGCCAGAGTACAAGGATGAGGTTATCCTAGACTAGAAGAACTATCGCTGTCGCCTATTCACCAGTGTAGCTGCGAGGCTTTAGCCTCGCTCAATGACGAAATACCAAATTTCAATTACCAAATCTCAAACAATTTCTAAATCCAAAATTCAAATTTGGAATTTGGTCATTTATGCTTTGTACTTGTTTGGGATTTGTAGCTTGGGGTTTGAATTTTCGAGGAGCTGTAGAGGTAGGTCTAAAAACTCTGCTCAAAACTTCCCTCTCCCTCAACGGGATATGGTGAAAATGAACTATCTAACCACAGCTTTTCTACCCACAACCTTATGCTTTTCATACCACTGCTGGACTGTGTCAACTACCTCTTCGGGCGTATCGCAAAGCCTGAGCAAATCGAAGTCCTCTTCGGAGACAAATCCTCGGGCCAGGGTACAAATTCGCAACCATTCCAGAAAACCTCCCCAAAACCTGCTATCGAATAGCACCACAGGGAATGGTTTTATCTTTTGTGTTTGCATCAGCGTCAGCACCTCGGTCAACTCGTCAAGCGTCCCTAATCCACCAGGTATTATAATGAAGGCGGTGGCATATTTCACCAGCATGACCTTGCGAACGAAGAAATGGTGAAAGGTTATAGATTTGGTAGTATAAGGATTTAATGCCTGCTCCTCCGGCAGCTCGATATTCAGACCGATTGACTTAACCCCAGCCTCACAAGCACCCTTGTTTGCTGCCTCCATGACGCCAGGTCCACCACCAGTTATTATGTTAAAGCCCAATCTCCCAAGACAGCGGGCTATGTTTTCTGTCTGAGTGTAAAGCTCATCATCCACCTTGAGCCGAGCCGAGCCGTATATAGTTACCGCCGGCTCTACACCCGCAAGCTCGTCAAATCCCTCCACCAGCTCCCCGATTATGCGGAACATTCGCCATGATTCTTCTTTAGCCAGTTCGTTTATCTCATATTCGCGTGCCATATTGCCCTCCACTTAAGCAGATATTATCACACCAGATGCTAATACCGCCAATAGACGGAAACATCCCTACAGCCAAATCTTAAACTCTAATTTCTAAATCTCGAACAATCTCGAAATCCAAAAATCAATCAATTGAAATTTTGGTCATTTGTATTTTGCATTTGTTTAGGGTTTGGGATTTGGGATTTAGAGCTTTCAGAATATGCCTTGACACAACCCGATGCGGACACTACACTATTGTGCAATCCATTTGGAGGCCGAGCTAAGGTGATATGTCCCGCCTGCAAGAATGATATGATAGTCGTTGAATACAACAGCATTGAGCTTGACTATTGCAACGACTGCTACGGGGTATGGTTTGATTCCGGGGAGCTTGAACTTTTATTAAAATCCATCAGCCTCGACACCTCAGACCTACTCAAAAATATCCTCGACACCAGAGAGGCCAAATTGTCAGAGACAAGGCGGAGGTGCCCGATGTGCCGCCAGAAAATGAGAGAAACAACCCTAGGTCAAAAACCTAGAATACTTGTTGATGCCTGCAGGCAAGGACACGGGCTGTGGTTTGATGGCGGTGAAGTTCAAGAATTGCTGAAGCAGCTCGCGGAGAAACCGTCGGCAAAGCAGGACTCCCAGCAGAAAGTAGTCGGTTTTCTGGGAGAAGTATTTAAGGCACAGAGATAAACTCTGCAATGAGCATACAACTAGGCGACATACTCTAAAAAATTAAAATACATGGCAATTCCCAAACTGTCATTGCGAGCGAAGCGGGGCAATCTCGGTGGTGGAGAGTACATGAGATTCTTTGGTCACGGAGTTTTATCCTGAGCCGTGTGAGATTCTTCTCCCGATAAATCAGGATCAGAATGACAAAGGCGAAGGACTCTCTCAGAATGACAGGCGAAGGGCTCAGAATGACAGAACGAAGAACGGGATTGCCAGGGTACTTTGTGCCTTGCAATGACAATAAACACTAAAGCAAGTTTAAAATCTAATGGAGGTGTTATATGATAGCGGTTTACATCATTATCGGCATCGTCGTAATTCTCCTCATCATATTCATTGCCACCTATAACAGTCTGGTCAGGTCGCGCAATCAGGTGAAGAATGCCTGGGCACAGATAGATGTCCAGCTAAAAAGGCGGTATGACCTTATTCCCAACCTTGTGGAGACAGTTAGAGGCTACATGAAACATGAGCGGGAGACAATGGAGGCAGTAACTAAAGCCCGTACGCTCGCCCAGCAAGTAGCCTCCGCAGGGGCGGGCGAGCGAGCTAAGGCGGAAGGAGAACTTAGTGCAGCTTTAACCCGCCTGTTAGCCGTGGCTGAAAGATACCCCGACCTTAAAGCTAATCAGAATTTCCTGGCACTCCAGGAGGAGTTGACCTCAACCGAGAATAAGATAAGCTTCTCCCGCCAGTTCTATAACGACTCGGTTCTAAAATACAACAACCAGACACAGATGTTCCCTTCCAACATCATAGCCAGCATGACCGGTTTCAAGCCCGGCGAGTTCTTTGAGGTCACCGTAGCTGAAGAGAGAGAGGCACCAAAGGTTAGTTTCAGTTAGTGGAAAAGGAGAAATCCTAAATTCAAAATCCTAAACATGAGAGTGTTTATTAATGAATGTAGTGCGTCCCGCTTTGCGGGATAGCCTCGCTTGAGAAAGGCGACCCCTGAAGGGTCGCACTACGTTAGGGAATAAATCGTTCATAAACAGCCTTTAAACATTATTGTTTGGGATTTGGTGTTTGAGGTTTTGTGCTTATTTAGATGTGGGAACAGATAAGGTCTAACCAAACCAGGTCGGCAATACTCACCGTCGGAATGGGGGCGCTGCTGGCCCTCCTCGGTTATTTCCTCGGTCTGTACTTCTTCTATAATGGTATAGGCGGCGCAATCCTCGCGTTGATACTGTGGATAATCATGAGTTTGGTCGCCTACTTCCAGGGAGATAACATCCTGCTCGGGATGTCACAGGCCAGAAAAATCAACCACGATGACCACCCTCGTCTATTTAACATTGTCGAGGAGATGAAGATTGCCTCAGGGCTGGAAGCGATGCCCTCCATCTACATCATTGATGACCCAGCATTGAATGCCTTCGCCACAGGGCGAGACCCCGAGAAGGCATCTGTAGCTATCACCTCCGGCCTGATGCAGAAGCTCAGCCGAGATGAGCTACAGGGAGTCATCGGGCATGAAATAGCACACATTAAGAATCGAGACGTGCTGCTGATGGCTATGTGCAGCGTGATGCTCGGCACCATTGTCATCTTAGCCTGGTATGCATCACGTCTGATGCTCTTCGGCGGAATAGGCAGGACCAGAAGAAGCTCCTCATCAGGACGTGGCGGCTCAGGCCAGATTATAATTCTGATTGTGGCCATCCTACTGATGATACTGGCACCGATTATGGCCCAACTCATTTATTTCGCCATTTCCAGACGCCGAGAGTATCTGGCTGATGCCTCCTCGGCCCTATACACCAGATATCCTGAGGGATTAGCCTCAGCCCTGGAGAAAATAGCCGCCTCGCCAGACCAGCTTAAATCAGCTAACAAAGCCACAGCGCCTATGTACATCATCAACCCGTTCCGCAAGCAGGGCATGGCAGCCAGCGACCTCACCAGCACCCATCCACCCATATCAGAGCGGGTACGCATACTGCGCTCAATGGCCGGGGCCTCGTTTGCTGATTACGCACTGGCTTATCGGCAAGTTCGAAGCGGCGCTAAAGCAGTGCTCCCTGCTACCGCTGTTACTGCCGCTGGGGTAATTCCCTTGCGAGCAGCCCAGCCAGATGCAAAGGAAACAGAAGAGATTCAACGTGCCCGGGAGACCTCATGCCTGCTGTGGCAACTCAACAACTACAGGACCGTAAACTGCCTCTGCGGCACCACACTTAGAGTACCACCCTCTTTCAAAGAACCTTCCATTAGGTGCCCACATTGTGGCAGAATCAATCCAGTTTAAAAGGGGGAAAGCGATGAAATTCAAAGACCTGCTCTATACCGAAAAAGACCAGGCGGCCTGGATTACGCTGAACCGGCCCAAAGCCTACAATGCGCTGAGTATGCACCTCTCAGATGAGCTGGTAGCAGCCATAGAGATGGTACGCAAATCCACAACGCTGAAATTTCTGGTGATAAAGGGCGCTGGCGGCAACTTCTGTGTCGGCGATGACATCACAGAAATGCCGCAGTGGGGCAATGCTAATGAAGTTATGCGACGTGTACGATACTACCAGAATATGGCCAACCAGCTTGAGGAACTAGATAAAATAACCATTTCCGGCGTAGATGGTTACGCCGTCGGCGGTGGACTAGAGATCACCATGGCCTGCGACTTTGTCATCGCCACAGAACGCGCCAGGTGGGGAATGCCAGAAGTAGATGTGGGCATTACACCCGGCTGGGGTGGAACTACACGCCTGGCTCGTCTCATCGGTAGGCGCATGACCAAGGAGGTCAATATGCTGGGTGCCATCCACCATGCTCGCCGTGCCGTGGAACTGGGGTTATGGAATCGTGTGGTGCCCAATGACCAACTTGATGCTGAAGTTAACAGATTGCTGGAATTATTACGTACCAAACACCAGCAGGGGCTGCGACAATTAAAGTTCATAATCAACCGTGGCGTGGAATGCGACCTCTACACAGCGCAGGGTTTCGAAGCACTATCTGGCGCGCTAATCGGTGCTATCAGCGGTTGGCGGGAAATAGAGGATGCAGACAAAGGCACGGGGGTAGATGCCTTCATACGCAAAAGCGAGCTCTGGGACAAACGTCGTAGCTTGGCGACGAACTTTTGGGTGGATTAGAAGTTACGGGCGAGGCTAAAGCCTCGCGGCTACATTCCACTGGCTGTCATTGCGAGTCCCGATGCAATGAGGACGTGGCAATCTCGGTGACGGGAATACCGTGAGATTCTTCGCTGCGCTCAGAATGACAGAACGTAGAATGAGATTGCCACATCGCTATCGCTCCTCACACCACACATTGTCAGATGGACTTGCCACCCCCACTACAATTATAATGAATAACTGCATTAACAAGATATATCCCGAAACAAACACGGAGGAATGATGCGACTGGAAAACCGTAGAAAGAGGAAAATCGAAGCAACCATCCGCCAGATGGAGATAGATGACATCAGCGCAGTCTATCACCTGGGTGAGCAGCTTTTCACCAGCGAGGAGTTCCCCATTCTATATCGCACCTGGGACCAATATGAGGTAACAGATTATTTTACCTCCGACCCTGATTATTGCCTGGTCGCTGAGGCAGAAGAAAAAATCGTTGGCTTCATCATCGGCACCACCATCGAGAAAGAAGGCACCGCTTGGAAGAAATATGGATACCTGAGCTGGATAGGGGTGGACGAGGTTTTCCAAAGGACTAACCTAGGCTACCGTCTGTACCGGAATCTGGAACAGAGGCTACGTAAACACGGAGTCAGAATGATTATAGCCGATACCGATGCTGAAAATGAGGCGGCCATCGCCTTCTTCAAGGCAATAGGTTTCTCCATTAGTAGCCAGCACGTCTGGTTAGCTAAGACTCTCCAGCGACCAAACAAAAAGAACAACAAGACAGAGGACTAACAGTGAAACGAACTCAACAAGAAAGCAGGACTGTCGGAGTACAACCGGCAAGGCTGAAAGGTCTTCTCAAAGACCTGATAGACATATACAGCCCGTCAGGCAAGGAAGGAGAGATTACCGAGTATGTGGAAGGATACCTGAAAAAACACGGTCTGCGGGTAACCAAACAAGAAGTCGATGAGAACCGTTGTAACCTGGTAGCCTTCCCGGAAGAAAGAAATGACGTCGAGCTTTGCTTCGTCGGGCATCTGGATACTGTTACCGCCCACGACCTTGAGGACTTCGGCTTCAGTGAAGAAGATGATACCGTCTTCGGGCTGGGAAGCGCAGATATGAAAGCAGGCTGCGCCGCTATGATAGAAGCCTTTACCGTCCTGGCTCACAGAGGAAATGCTTTCCCGCCGGTAGGTCTGGCTCTGGTGGTGGGCGAAGAAGAGGATAGCAGCGGTGCCAAGGCACTGATTCGAGAATACGGCTTCCACTGGGCAATAATCGGCGAGCCTACCAACTTGGCACCCTGTCTGGGACATTACGGTTATCTCGAAGTGCTGTTACGCACTGAAGGGAAAAGAGCTCACTCCTCTATGCCTGAGCTAGGACAAAATGCTATTGAGACCATGCTTAAGCTCCTGCTGCAGATCACCGAATATGCCGATTCAACACCACACGGGTTGGTTTACAACATCAGAGAGCTCTCCGGCTTCCCCGGTGGATTTGTCGTGCCCGATGCCTGTGAAGCCTGGCTGGACCTTCACCTACCGCCTAACTCTAGGATTGACGCCCTCAAGACAGAGCTAGAGCAATTAGTGGCAGTAGCCAGCAATGGCATACCTGGCTTAAATGCTCACCTAAAATTTGAAGAGACCTACTCCGGCTATCAGATTTCCTTGGAGCGGCCGTTAATAAATAAATTGAGAGAGACATACAAAAAGATGTCCCTGTCATGGGAGCCTCAGGATTTCAGGAGCCACTCTGATGGTAGCGCTCTCTGGGCTGCCGGGGTGGACCCAATCATCTTAGGGCCCGGCCGGTTAGAAGCGGCACACACACCAGAAGAATCAGTTTCCTTCCCACAAGTGGTACAGGCAGCCAAATTATATCTGAATTTCGCACTGTCTCTATAAGCTTGGGTATTCGTTGCCTGCCACGTCCTTCAGCGGAAGGACTCGCAATGACAAAAAACATCAAGCATCTCCTGATGTACTAAACGGACGCACACGAACACATTGACGCTAGACATAAGTGGAGAGTAAAATGCTAGCATCATGCACCAAAAAATCACCCTTGATAATGGATTACGCCTTCTTACCTGTAATATGCCTCATACTCGCTCGGTCTCCGTGGTCTTTTACTTAGGTGTCGGCCCTCGTTACGAGACTGACTCTGAAGCTGGCATTTCTCATTTCATTGAGCACCTTTGCTTCAAGGGGACAGAAAAGCGACGAAGCTCTAAGGAAATCAGCGAAGCGATTGAAAGCGTCGGAGGCATGATCAATGGCGGCACCGACAAAGAGTTGACCACCTTTTGGTGCCGGGTAACCAGCCAGCATTTTTTTCTAGCTTTGGATGTGCTCGTCGACCTGTTACGAAATTCTCGCTTTGACGCCAATGACATCGACCGAGAACGTCAGATAATCATTGAAGAGATAAACATGAGTCTCGATTCTCCACGCCAGCGAGTAGCTATGCTGTTCGACGAGCTTTTATGGCCGGGACAACCACTGGGACGCGATATCGCCGGCAGCAAAGAAACCGTAACCTCTATAACACAACAGCAAATGCTAGACTTTCTTTCCCACCATTATCTGCCCAACAACACTGTTGTTAGCGTCGCCGGCGATATTGAACAGGAGCAAGTGCAAGAGGTTATCAGCCAAGCTCTCAGCGACTGGACATCTAACAAATTATCGACAGGCTTCCCTAACAGTAGTAGCCAAGAGGCAGCCAGGATGCATATCGAGTTCCGAGATACCGAACAGGCCCATCTTTGCCTAGGTGTCCCCGGATTGTCATTTTTCCATCCTGACCGCTATGCCGTTGACCTGCTGAGCATAATACTGGGCGAGGGAATGAGCAGCCGCCTGTTTATTACCGTCAGAGAGCAACAGGGACTTGCCTACGACATCCACAGCTACGCTGACCATTTTGCTGATTCGGGAGCCGTCATCATCCATGCTGGAGTTGACCCCGGCCGAACCGAAGATGCGCTAAGGGCAATCATTGACCAGGTTGCTAAACTCAAGGAGTATATCTCCGAAGCTGAGATTGATAAGGCTAAAGAGATGGCTAAGGGACGACTGTTGTTGAGCCTGGAGAACAGCCGAAATGTCGCTGCCTGGCTAGGCGCACAAGAACTACTCACCAACCGTATCCTTACCGCAGACGAGGTCATTTCACTGGTAGAAGCTGTTACCACTGAAGACCTGAAGCGGATAGCTCAGCAACTTCTGACCGGCGAGAAGCTGAACCTGGCCATCGTCGGCCCAGTCAAGGAAGAAGAATCATTAGCCCAGCTGCTAAAACTTTGAGCTTGCTTGGGGCTTACACCCCGCGCAATGACAGATAAAAATAAGAAAGAGCCGCCCCAGTTGGGACGGCTCTCATTTACAGCTTTCTATACCCTTCTAATACTCAGGCATAGGCGGCATGGGGGCCTTTTCTTTTTCCGGAATGTCGGTCACCAGCGATTCAGTAGTCAAAATCATGTTGGCAATACTGGAGGCATTTTCCAGTGCAGTCCTGGTAACTTTAAGCGGGTCGATAATGCCCTTGGCTACCATATCGCCATACTCATCCTTCAAGGCATCATAACCAACACCCTTCTTGCTGCGCTTGACTTTGTCCACAACAACCGAACCTTCCTGTCCCGCATTTACCGCAATCCAGCGTAGTGGCTCTTCAAAAGCTCGCTTGAGAATGTTCACGCCAGTAACTTCGTCTCCTTCCGCCTTAACCTTATCCAGAACCGGGGTAGCATTAATCAAGGCAACTCCGCCACCGGGCAGAATTCCCTCCTCAACTGCAGCCCTGGTTGCTGAAAGGGCATCCTCAACCCGATGCTTTTTCTCTTTAAGCTCAACCTCAGTGGCAGCCCCTACCTTAATCACTGCCACGCCACCCGCTAACTTAGCCAACCTCTCTTGGAGTTTCTCTTTATCGTAGTCTGAGGTGGTCTCATCAATCTGCGCCTTTATCTGCTTGATACGAGCCTGAATAGCCTCCTCAGAACCTTTACCCTCAACGATGGTGGTGTTGTCTTTGTCAGCCACCACTTTCCTAGCTCGACCGAGGTCAGCCACAGTAGCTGAATCCAGCTTTCTACCCACCTCTTCGGAGATAACCTTGCCTCCAGTCAAGATAGATATATCCTCAAGCATTGCTTTGCGTCTGTCACCGAATCCTGGTGCTTTGACTGCCAGACAGTTAAGCGTTCCCCTTAGCTTATTGACCACGAGGGTAGCCAGAGCTTCACCTTCCACATCTTCGGCGATAACCACAAAGTTCTTGGAAACTTGAAGTATCTTCTCCAGAACCGGCAAAAGCTCTGATATGGCTGAAATCTTCTTGTCTGTAATCAGAATGTAGGGGTCTTCAAGCTCTGTCTTCATAAGTTCGGGGTTAGTGATAAAGTAAGGGCTGATATAGCCGCGGTCGAACTCCATGCCTTCGACATACTCCGTCTCAAATAGTAACCCTTTCGATTCCTCGACAGTGATTACCCCATCCTTACCCACCTTTTCCATTACCTCGGCAATGAGATTGCCGATCTCAGCATCTGCTGCCGATATGGTCGCCACTTGAGCTACCTGCTCCTTGGTAGTTACCGGTATTGACATCTTCTTAAGTTCTCCAACTATAGCTGTCACCCCTTTTCCCACACCCCGCTTCAGAGACATGGCATCAGCTCCAGCAGCTATGTTCTTAAAGCCATCAGTCACAATTGCCTGAGCCAGAACAGTTGCTGTAGTGGTACCATCACCACACTTGTCATTGGTTTTGACTGCCGCTTCCTTGACCAGTTGTGCCCCCATATTCTCGAAGGGGTCAGGCAACTCAATATCCTTGGCTATGGAAACACCGTCATTAATAACATTAGGCGAGCCAAACTTCCTATCCAGAGCCACGGGACGCCCACGCGGGCCCAAGGTCACCTTAACCGCATTGGCCAAGGCATCAATGCCAGCTTTCAACGCCCGTCTCGCCTCTTCACCATACAGAATTTGTTTTGCCATCTTTCGTAACCTCCTCTTTCATTTATATCTTATGAACTCTTTCTACTTATTAGAAGTCTTTTTGGCCAAAATATCGCTTTCCCTAAGGATAATCAGCTCCTCATCATCTTCCTTAATCTCACTACCACCGTACTTGGCATAAATCACCACATCGCCAACCTTCACATCCATAGCCAGCCGTTTACCATCATCGGTCATCCTACCAGGACCGACAGCAATGACCTTGCCCTCCTGAGGCTTCTCCTTAGCTGTATCCGGCAAGACGATACCTCCCTTGGTAACCTCCTCCTTTGGCATCGGTTTTACCACTACCCTGTCTCCTAAAGGTTCAAGTTTAACCGCCATCTTTACCTCCTTCTTTAACTAGATTTTAGCACTCTCGACCATAGACTGCTAAATATATTAGCATAAGAAATTCCGTTTGTAAAGTGGGGCTACATGTCATATCCAGCCTTTTTGTAATCTTCCTTCGCCCTATCTTCTAGCCCGGCTTTGTCGGCAAGTTCTGCAGCATGACTCCACCTCCCTTCTTTCTCAAATTCGCCTATCCTCGTTTCTGTCAATGTCGCCTCGCTAGATGTTTCAACTACACAGGCACGAAATCGTGACACCAGTCTCTTAACCGGTGTCTGGCACTTAGGACACTTGCTTAGAGGTTTAGCACTTATGCTTTGCCTGACTTCAAATCCATCCCGACAATGCTCACAGCCCTCTCCATCTGCTTTATATTCATAGATTGGCATTCTATCTTTCCC
>VGNY01000009.1 GCA_016865895.1 Chloroflexota bacterium
TTCGCTGCTACGACCCTTGCCTATCCTGCTCAACGCACGCTTTAGGCCAAATGCCCTTTAACATTCAGGTCATCTCATCTAATGGCAAGCTCGTAAAAGAGGTAACAAGATAATACCCTATATTTAACCCGCACACTGCCAAAAACAAAAACACCGTAGGCCCCCTTAAAAAGGGGGCTATCTTCTTTCGCTGCGGGCAAAAATCAACAGACTTTGAATCTGACAGCTAAAACTAGTAAACTTTAGGAGCTGCCAATATCAAGAGTGTAGGGATGGGTCTAAAGAGCCTGTCCCTACATCCTCTTAAAATTCTAACTAACTTAATAGCATCCATAACCACTGGAGTGGAAGAAATCAAGGAGCAAAATTTTATGATAACTGAGAGGCAGGTAAAAGAAAGTCTGGAAGAAATACTGACCCCAGGCGCTATGCGCAGCCCGGTTAAATTAAATCTAGTCCGCGAAATCGTTATTTCTGACCAGAAAGTTGACATCGCGCTCGCCTCCGCAGCTCTGAACCCAGGCACTCAAGACTGGCTAAAATCAAAAGTCAGTGAAACTATCGGGCAGTTGCCGGGTGTAAATCAAACAAACGTAAACTTCATAGAGACCGCACCTAAGGAAATTAACGATATAAGCCATGTAATCGCTGTGATGAGCGGCAAAGGTGGTGTAGGCAAATCTTCTCTTATGGCAGCTCTAATTAGCGTCGCTCTCGCCCGCCAAGAAAAAGAGGTCGGTATCCTCGATGCCGACATCACTGGCCCCAGCATCCCCAAGATGTTCGGGCTGAGCAATGTTCGTCCCAGTAGCAGTGATACCGGCATCATGCCAGTTCTGTCTAAAATAGGCATCAGCATCATGTCTATTAATCTTCTCCTCGAGCATGAAGACGAGGCGATTATCTGGCGCGGACCACTTATTAGCAAAGTTATTCAGCAATTCTGGGAAGATGTGCTCTGGGGCAAGCTTGATTATCTTATAGTTGATCTTCCCCCGGGCACTGCCGATGCTCCACTGACTGTGATGCAAACTCTACCCCTTTCTGGGATAATCATAGTGTTCAGCCCCCAGGAGCTGGCAGCAATGGTGGTGAAAAAAGCCGTTAGAATGGCAAAACAAATGGGTGTCCCTATCGTAGGGATTATAGAGAACATGAGTTATTTCACTGTGCCTGATACAGGGAAAAGAATAGAACTATTCGGCAAGAGCCGAGGCCAGGAAATGGCAGAGGTAGCCAAAGCTCCTCTCTTAGCACAGATACCTATTGACCCTGAACTAGCCCGACTTTGCGACGAAGGCAAGATTGAGCGCTATCATTCTGATATATTTGAGGCGCTTATCCAGAACCTCACCCAAGTATTGCCCTCTAAGACAAAGTAGATTTAATACATTGTGGAGAGTAGACATGGCTGATGAATTCGACGAGCTGGAAAAAGAAATAATGGCGGAGATGAAGAAAGTATACTCTGAAACGGTTGTAGACCATGCTATGAATCCCCGGAATATGGGTAACATCCCCAACCCTGATGGTTTTGGTTCATCAACCAGCTCTTGTGGAGAAACTATGGAAATATGGCTTAAGGTGAAAGACAGCAAGCTGGCAGATACTGCCTTCTGGACAAATGGCTGTAGCCCCACCGTCGCCTGCGGCAGCATAGCCACAGAAATCATCAAGGGCAAGGATGTTGCTCAAGCGTTAGCTATAAATCAAAATGATATCGTAAAAGCTTTGGACGGATTGTCCGAGGGTAATCATCACTGCGCCTTGTTAGCAGCAAATGCAGTCAGGGCAGCAATTCAAGACTATATAGCGATAAGAAAGGAACCCTGGAAAAAAGCCTATAGGAAACGCTGAAGTCAAAAGTTTCTGTTTTCGATTCTATATCAGTTGGATTGAATGCCTCCCATAGTTTCAATAGTAGGTAAATCGGAATCGGGCAAGACCACGCTTATAGAAGCGCTGGTGCCCGAGTTGAAGTTAAGGGGTTATCAAGTAGCTACAGTCAAGCACGTCCTCAGTGAGCTGGCTTTCGACAAACCAGGCAAGGATAGCTGGCGTCACATTCAAGCCGGTAGCCAGGCTACAGCCATCATCTCCCCAAACCAGATTGTGGTGCTCAAACCCATCCGCCAAGAACCTGGCCTTAATGACGTAGTCCACTTCCTAGGTAATGATTACGACATTATCATTGCTGAAGGGTTTAAGCAGAGCAGTGCACCGAAAATAGAGGTTCATCGTAAAGAAGCTGGGGCACCCCTCATCGGAATCACAAACCTCATAGCTATAGCCACTGATGAACCCCTTGAAACCAAGGTTAGGCAATTCTCTCTGCGCGATATTAAAGGTCTGGCTGACCTTCTGGAAAATCGCTTCATCAAGCCAAAAAGGAAGAATATATGAACGCACGCCTTAAAGTCCACCTGAGCAAATTAATTGCCAGCCCAGCAAAAGGCGAATATATTCTAATTCTCGAACTTACTGCCGACAGGATAATTAATGTCGGCAGACTCGGGGCAATTTCATTTCCCAAAGGCTTTTATGCCTATGTAGGCTCAGCTTTAGGTGGATTCAAGTCAAGGATAAACCGCCATTTAGTTGAAGACAAGAAACCAAAATGGCACATTGACTACCTTCTAAATGAAGCCAGAATCTTACAGGTAATCCTTCACGAAACCGAACAAAGGCTTGAATGCCTTTTATCTCAAGCCCTAGCCAATGAATTGCTTTCTATCGCGGGCTTCGGCTCCAGCGATTGCCAGTGCAGAAGTCACCTATATTTTGCCAGTCATAGGCCTAACCTTGAGATGAGCGTCGGAAAGGCAATTGCCCAAATAACCACGCCTGAAAAACAACCAAAAGAGTCGTCACGATTCTGAAGAGGTATGAGAAACTGATTACCGTAACTATTGATGGCATCGAAGTGAAGGCTAAAGAAGGAACCTGTATCCTCTGGGCAGCTCTGGATAACGGACTCTATATTCCTAACCTATGCGCTGTCAGAGAGATAAAGCCGCCTTTTGCTTCCTGTCGCCTCTGTTTCGTGGAAATTGAAGGTAGAAATGCCCCGGTCACTGCCTGCACTGAGCCTGTCAACGATGGTATGGTAGTAAATCTTAATACTTCAAAAATAAAGAGGCTTAGAAATACCGCTTTTGAACTCCTCCTTAGTCATCACCACCTTGATTGTGCCCACTGTGACAAGAACCGAAACTGTGAGTTGCAAAACATTGCGTCTCACCTCGGTCTAAAACTGAAGCCAAAGCGGTTCAAGCGTATACCCCGCGAACTGCCCATAGATTCAAGCCACACCCTGTTTACATACGACCCCAATAAATGTGTAATATGTGGCAAATGTGTTTGGGTGTGTCAGAAACAAGGCTCCGGCATACTTGATTTCGCCTATAGAGGCATCGATACTGTGGTAAGCACCTTTTCTGGCATGCCTCTGTCTGATGCAGGGTGTACTTCCTGCCTTGCCTGTGTTGCTGTTTGCCCGGTTGGCGCACTGGTAGCAAAACTCGGCGTGGGCCCCATATTCTTGCCTAGGGCAGGCATCTAAATCCAAGACAGCTCTGATAGGTAAACCAAGCATACCTCTCGGAGAAGCTAAAGATGTGGTAGCCACAGAGTGTAAAAGCAACAGTCAAATGTTGAAAAATTTACATTCCTATGTTAGGATGTCCCGTTTGAAGGCACATGACCAATTCGAATCACCAAGAACTCAATGTATTTATTCCCAAACTGTTCCAACCCCAAAACCACCGCGAAGATACTTTTGATTATGGGTCATAAATTCGAAATCTGTGCAATTCGCGCCTCCGTACATAAATTAGGCCAGTAAAGGAGACCCTACAATAGGGATGCCAAACACGTTCGGTGAAAGTAATCCCGAGAAGACTGCTTCTAGCGCTAGTCTAAAGGCTCTTGGAGGGACAAAGGTGCTGGAATGGGCTCAGTTAGCCGCAGGACCTTACTGTGCCAAATTACTAGCTGACCTTGGAGCAGAGGTCATCAAAGTGGAAGGGCCAGAGATTGGTGACGAGGCAAGACACAGAGGTCCTTTTCTTCATAATATTCCTCATCCCGAGAAAAGCCTGCTTTTCCTTTATCTCAACACAAATAAGCTGGGGGCAGCTTTAGACATAGAAAACCCCGCAGACCGAGAAAAATTCGTAGAACTAGTCAAATGGGCTGACATCATAATAGAGGACAATCCTCCACAGACGCTGGATAGACTCAAATTGACTCACGAACACTTGAGAAGGATTAATCCGAGGTTGATTATGACCTCCATCACGCCCTTTGGACAAACAGGGCCTTATCATAACTATAAAGCCTATCCAATCAATACGTATACTGGTGGAGGTTTAGGCTTCCTTAGTCCCCAAGTGGAAGGGGGTTCAGCTCATCCACCAGTTAAGATGGGTGGATTCTTTAGCGAGTACGCCTGTGGGTTAGTAGGTGCTGTAGGTACACTCGCTGCCCTATACGTACAGCAAGTGACAGGAGTAGGGCAACAAGTAGACATCTCAAAACAAGAAGCCATTTTAAGCCTGTGCAGGGTGCAAGTAGACCGCTATCCTAACGAGGGAATTATCCAAAGCAGATCCGATAGCGGAAGAGGCTTTACCACCATCTTTCCGTGCAAGGACGGATACGCTGTTACTATCACCACTCAGCCACACGAATGGCAAGCACTTGCCAAGTTAATAGGAAGTTCAGAGTGGGTGAATGACCAAAGATTCCAAGACAGGGACTTCCTTTTGCAGCACTGGAATGAAATAAACCGACGGGTTTCTGACTGGATGATAAACCAGTCCAAGGAGGATATTTATCACCAGGGTCAGGCTCTAGGTTGTCCTATCACTCCTATTATGACAGCTAAAGATATAGTAGACTCCGAACAAACGATAGCCAGACAGTTTCTATTAGAGATTGACCACCCTGTAGCTGGCAGTTTGAAACACCCTGGTGCACCTTATCACTTCTCCGTCACACCGTCTAGAATAGAGCAACCGGCACCACTATTGGGCCAGCACACCGAAGAAATCTTTTCAAAACTATTGAATTCAAATAGGCAAGATGTAAGCGTAGCTCAGGATACCATGCGACTTTTCAGCACAAGAGACAATAAGAAGCGAACTCCTCTACAAGGGGTACGAGTGGCTGACTTTTCATGGGCGTGGGCAGGAGCACACGCCACAGAACTCCTGGCATTTCTGGGTGCCGAGGTCATCAAAATTGAGAGCATAAAACGCATTGACTTTACTAGACTGCTGTCATTCACTACCGGCCAGAAATTTGAAAATGTAAACGAATCGCGTGTTTTCAATGATATAAACCTTGGCAAACTAAGCATAAGACTCAATCTCAGCCAGCCCCAGGCAGTTGAGCTTGCTAAGAAGCTCGTTAGTATAAGCGATATAGTGATGCAAAACATGCGCCCCGGAGTCATGGAGAGACTAGGGCTAGGCTATGAGGCACTAAAGATAATAAAGCCAGATATTATCTATCTGTCGTCTTCAGCTCGCGGCGCCACCGGCCCTGAAAAAACATACTCTGGATACGCACCAAATTTCGCTGCCTGGGGCGGTATATCCTATATCACCGGCAACCCAAATGGTAAGCCAGCTTTTATTGCTGGAGAAATTGATCTCTTAAGCGCGATAACATCAACCTTTGCTATACTTACAGCTCTTAACTATAGGCTCAAAACGGGTAAAGGCCAGTATATAGACCTTTCCTCTGCAGAAGCAATGAACGCACTTATCGGAGAAATCCTTATGGACTACACTGCCAATGGCAAGATTCAGACACGTAACGGAAACCTAGATGAACTCATGGCTCCTCACAATTTCTACCGATGTAAAGGCGAAGATAAATGGATAAGCATCGCAGTTGCAACAGATGAGGAGTGGCAAACATTCTGCAAGGTTTTCGGTAGCCCCAGTTTGGCTAAGGAGCAATGCTTCTCTACTGCAAACAACCGCTGGCAAAACCAGGAAGAATTAGATAAACTTATTGAGAACTGGACTGTTAATTACAATCATTACGAAGTAATGGAGATGCTCCAGAAAGCCGGGATAGCAGCTATGCCTTGCTTTAATGCTGAAGAGCTGTTTAACAACCCTCATTTAAAACACCGCCAGTGCTGGACAAAAATCATTCACCCTATATTGGGAGAACAAGTAATGCTTGCTCCACCTTGGAAGCTGTCGACCACTCCAGCCAACATAAACTCGCCAGCACCTCTACTCGGTCAGCATGAGGATTACGTTTTCAAGGAACTCCTCGGCATGACAGATAACGACATCAGTCTATTCGAAGAACAGAAGATCATCTACTGAAAGCAAAGGATATCAAAATGGCTGAAGACAAGAAATCATTAACAGCAACTGAGGCCCAGCAAATCGCCAAGAATTTCCTGCTCGGCGAACACTACGAATCAAAAATTGATTTCACCAATTGTCAGCTAATTGACAAAGATAATACCCAGATATACCTATTACATGGCAAAATCACGATGCGCTCTCGAAGCCCGATGAGCCGATTTGTTGCCCCCAAATCCGCAAACCAGTACCAATTCAAGATAGAAATTGACGCCCAGCAGAGAAATATTGTCGACTACGAGATTGTATAAAACATATTTAATAGACACTACCCTTCCCAGACTCCTTCGCCAATAAGAGGTACAAAGCGACAACCGCCCAGGCTTTCAATAAAATTCCGCTTTTTCCTTCTGGTAACCCTGAGCAAATCCTGCTCCCACCGTGAACCCACCGGAATGACCAACCTTCCCCCAAAACTCAGTTGCTCAAGCAATGCATTCGGGATACGAGGAGCACCAGCAGTAACAATTATGGCATCATAGGGCGCTCCCGCTGGCCAGCCCAGAGTCTTCTCCGCTACATGAATTTCGATATTGGCGTAGCCCAGTTTTTCCAGAACCTGTCTAGCCGACTCTGCCAGTTGAGGAACGCGCTCCACGCTAACTACCCATTTAGCCAGCTCTGCCAATATTGCCGCTTGATAGCCGCTTCCGGTGCCCAATTCTAACACCCTTTCATCGCCTTTGAGTTCCAAAGCCTGAGTCATCAAAGCCACGATAAAAGGCTGGGAAATTGTTTGCCCAAAGCCGATGCTCAAGGGCATATCTTCATAAGCTGAATAGTAACTGTCCGGTGGTACAAAAAGTTCACGAGGTACACGCGCCATAGTTGACAGCACACGTTTGTCGCTGATTTCCTGGCTCAAACAGTCAATCAGTCTAGCTCGGGCTGCCTCTAAACCCACGCATCTACTACCTTGAAGCTTTAGCCGAGTATAAAGGCTAATACGATAAGGATTAAGAACAGAGCGCTAGCGATAATTCCAATGCGCCGTAGCTCAGGCAAAACATATTGATACCGAGTGGCTTGTGCTGATGAATAAGCGGGCGCAACCGAGGGCGCTGCTGCCTTAGGTTCAAGTTTTGGTTCAGATGGATAAATGTGTTGAGCTGGTGCTCTTTTAGCTAACTTACCACCAGCCCGATGCTTAGCCCTAGCTCGTCGCGATTTCTTTCCCATAATCTTGCTTCGAAAAATCCGGTGTTATTATTTTAACCAATCTCGTGGACTATAAATCCTTGTCTCCACAATCAATCGCTAATCTCCACTTGTGTATAAGCCCTGGTAGTTGAAATGTGGGCATGCCCCAGAAGCTCCTGAACAGACTGCAAGTCCGCACCACCCTCCAGTTTATGGGCGGCAAAGCTATGGCGCAAACTGCGAGGCGTGACTTTACCACTAAGTCCAGTTCTATCGGCATAACCTTGAACAATCAGCCAGAAGCCCTGGCGAGTGAGCCGTTCACCACGGCGATTAAGAAACAAAGCAACCTCCTTCTCATTGCTCAATAACTCAGGGCGAACACTATCAATATATTCTTTGATTAACCGCACTACAGACCGGTCAATAGGAATTAGCCGAACCTTTGAACCTCGACTTGAGCATCGCACAGTACCTTTTTTCAAGTCAATATCTCTCGTGTTTAACGCCATCAGTTCACTGGCTGTTAAACCGGTGGCATAAAGTAGTTCCAGCATCGCCTTATCTCTCTTAGCGTCTATGGTAGAAAGTTTTGCTGGCTCTGCTAGCAAAAAACGAACTTCTGAAACTGACAGGGCCTTAGGCACAGGCTTGCTTACCTGGGGTGAAACCAAAATCGGTGCCAAATCGCCTCTCATCATGCCCTTGTCCACCATAAACCTGAGGAAGGATTTGGCAGCCGCTACCTTCCGAGCCACCGTAGTTGGAGTATACTTTCTTTCTCTAAGACTGCGTAGATAAGCTGATAGAACCCCGGCGTTTAAACTCGGCTCCGATGGGTCACCCCATCCTTTCATGCCCTCTGATTTCATACAAGCAGCTAGCTGATTCAAATCAGCATTGTAGGCCGCCAAGGTGTTGGGAGAATATTTCTTCTCCCTAGCCAAGTAATCGAGGAAGAACTTTATGTCTTCTTCCATTTCAGGACGCCCTGCTTATTGTAGCACAACCCAACCAGACAAAGCCATTTGATTTAGAGGCAATTTTAAGATTTTTTGTCACCTTTTTTGCCTAATGCTACAATAAATCTTAACACAATGCCTATCGAGGAACAGTTAAAAGCGCTACCGGTAAAGCCCGGCGTCTACATCTTCAAAGACAGCCAAGACAAAGTTATTTACGTTGGTAAGGCAACTAGTCTTCGCCACAGGGTAAAAGCTTACTTTAGTCCTAGTACTAATCTATCACCTAAACATCAAAGGCTAGTAGCCAGGATAAGTGACTTCGAATCCATAGTTGCCGACTCCGAACAAGAAGCGCTTATTCTTGAGTGTAATCTAATTAAGAAATTTCGCCCCAGTTATAATGTCCGTCTGAAGGATGACAAGACCTTTCCTTATCTTAAAATAGACCTTAAAAATGATTGGCCGAGTGTCCGCATTACTCGTCATTTTCACAAAAACGGGGATAGGTATTTTGGCCCCTTTGCCAGCGCCGGTTCACTGCGCCAAACAATAAGGCTAATTAAAAAAATCTTTCCCTTTCGTTCTTGCACCAAGAACATTACCGGAAAAGAGTTAAAGCCCTGCCTCGAATATCATATACATCGTTGCCTCGGTCCTTGCACCGGCACCGTAAGCAAAGAGGAATACAACGAAGTAATAAAGCAAGTTATCCTGTTTCTTGAAGGCAAGCAGGAGTTAGTGCTCCGAGACCTCAGGCAAAAAATGGAGAGGGCTTCACAGCAGTTACAATTCGAAAAAGCAGCTTTGCTTCGCGATCAAATACAAGCTATAGAGAGAGTTATTGAAGGACAGAGGAGCGCCATCACCGTAAGAGGTGACCAGGATGCTATCGCTCTGGCACAAACTAAGGATATGGCTTACGTGGAGATTTTCTTCATCCGCAATAATAAACTCATCGGGCGCGACTACATACTTCTGGACGGCATCCACGACGAAGAGCCGAGTCAGATAATGACCAGTTTCGTCAAACAATACTACGCATCAGCTACATCAATACCACCGCTAATCCTGCTCCAATATCCCATTGAGGAGCCAGAGGTTATCACCAAATGGCTGGCAAATCAGAGAGACGCCCCGGTTAAACTGCATGTGCCACGTAAAGGAACCAAGAAGCAGCTAATAGGTATAGTCGCCAAAAACGCTCGCCAGGGTTTAGCTTTATACCAAGCAAAGCAATCAACAATCATTCAATCCGCTCTCGCCCTAGAAGAGCTAAAGGAAAGACTGGGGTTACCCAGAGTGCCAATGAGGATAGAGGCATATGATATTTCGAATATCAAAGGTAATCTAGCCGTAGGCAGCATGGCCGTTATTGACAAAGGCACGCCTAAGCCAGCTCATTACCGACGCTTCAAAATCAGGTCAGTAGTCGGCATAGATGACTATGCCATGATACAAGAAGTGCTAAGACGGCGTTTCCGAAGACACTTGACTACTGAAGACAAGTGGGCAGTAACGCCTGACCTGATTCTCATTGATGGTGGCAAAGGTCATCTCAATGCTGCATTGGAGGTAATGAAAGAACTCGGACTGGACTCCATTCCCACGGCCAGCCTGGCTAAAGAAAAGGAGGATGTTTTCATACCTGACAAATCTGAGCCAGTTGATATACCACAGACCTCAGCAGCACTGCATCTGCTCCAGAGAATTAGAGACGAAGCCCATCGCTTCGCCCTGGGTTATCATCGGAGACTGCGTCAAAAAGAAGGAATAGCCTCGGCTCTGGACAGCATCCCCGGCATCGGCCCTAAACGCAAAAAAGCCTTGCTCAAGAAATTTGGCTCGGTGCGGGGTATCAAAGAGGCATCAATAGACGAGCTGTCTGGGGTTGAAGGAATAACCACCAAACTGGCCGGGAAATTGAAAGAACACCTGTGATTGGAGTTTGTTCATCGACATGTAGTTGCGAGGCTTCAGCCTCGCCCGTACACCAAAAGAACATTGCCGTCAAGTGCTCCCTTAACGCTCCACTTGTAAGGTGAAGTTCCAAATAGCTATAATTGCAGAAAAAGGAGGGCGATTATGTTAACAGCTTCAAAATGGCTTCTAATCATAGGTAGTGCATTACTAATCATAGACGTGATACTGATAGTAGCCAAAATACCTAACCCAATTCCCGGCTTGCCATTGCCCTGCCCTGTAACTTGGCTCGTGCTTGGCGTTGGGCTTCTTCTTTTCGCTATCAGTAGCAAAGCCTTTAAGAAATAGACCGCGGCCAACAATAACCCCACCAATGTAGTTGCGACCCTTTAGGGTCGCCCGAAGCTAGGATTGAGCGAGGCTAAAGCCTCCCTATCTTGAATTAGCTTAAAAGCTGAGCGATTGTTTTGGCATTCCTCACCGCATAAGCTCCAGCATCATTGTTGAAATAAATATAAACCGCTTTCAGGTTTTTCCCCAGCTCAACTATCATCTTCGCCCAATCGGAAAGCTCATCATCGTTATAACAACTCCAGTATAGGCCAGCGCTCCCATGAAAACGTATATAGGCAAAATCCGCCGTAGCTACTACTGGACAGGTGAAATCAGGCATATCAAAGACACACAAGCCACTATTATGTCGTCTTAAAATGTCAAAAACTCCATCGTCAATCCAGGAGTCATGGCGAAACTCAAAGACATGACGATACTGCGGAGGCAAGATAGCCAAGAACGCCTCCAATATCTTGTCATTACGCTTCATATTAGGTGGCAATTGGTATAAAAGCGGCCCGAGCTTATCCCACAAAGAATCAGCCCGTGACAGGAAATTCCGCAGCGGCTCCTCTACATTCCGTAGCCTTTTTATATGAGTGATGAAGCGGCTAACTTTGACAGCAAAGACAAAACCTTTAGACGATGACTCATGCCAATTAACGAAAGCTTTCTCAGAAGGCAAATGATAGAAGCTGTTATTAAGTTCCACGGTAGTAAAATGATGAGCATAGAATTCCAGCCACTTTGATTTAGCCAGCTTCTCAGGATAGAAAAGCCCTCTCCAGTGCTCATAGTGCCAGCCGCTCGTCCCGATGTGGTATTCAGGCATCGCTCCCCGGAGTGTCCTTAACTCAAATTGTCATTGTGAGTTCTTCCTCGCTGTCATTCTGAGCATAGCAAAGAATCTAGAGACCCTTCACTTCGTTCAGGGTGACAAAAAGGAAAACCAATATTGGACTTTGACGTCCCCTCCCCAGTATAATCAACCTCTAATGGAAGAGGCGAATAAAGAATCAAGGCTCCCAATAATAGCTCCTGCCCAAGTTCTTAACCGGGGCTTCATCTGGATAAACACTCGTCGCAGCTTCATTAAGGTAAGGAAATTCTCTGGAATCTCCTCCGTCCTGATGCTGCCCGTTTTCATACTTGGGTTCCTTTTTCTGGCTTTGATTATAGCCGTGCTATTAACCTTCTTCTTACTTTATGTCATATTATATTTTCTGATTTCCCTACCCAAATTAAACAAGACTGCCAGGCCCCTATAGCTCGTCCAGCAGGGATAAGTCAAACCTCATGCCATCCCGAGCAGCAACGACTTTAATCCCTGTATCTTCACTCATCTTTTGAGCCAATTCCCACGGTTTAGCCCGCCATAGTGACATACCAAAATGAGTGAGTATAGCAGTTTTCGGTCTCACTTCCTCGATTATCTGCCTGGCTTCAGGAATAGACAAGTGGTCAACCCTATCCCGAGACTCCATCATGACTACATTCACGATTAACAACTCACCCCGATAGTGGCTGGACAATCCATCAAAGTACTTGGTATCGGTAATCCAGGCAATAGTATGTCTTGGTGTTCGGAAAATAAAGCCATAAGTTTCAACAGGATGCACGTGCCTTATCGGAGTTTCAAAAGATATCTCCTCGATAGAATAAGACATACCCTCGGACAGAATGTCCACTTTTTGCGGATAGTTCTGCAAATACGGGAGGATTACAGTGCCCTGGTCTAAAGCATCAGACGGTACGAATATGACACCCCGCTGCTTCCAGCCGCCTTCAGTCATAGCCTCAATCATAATATTAATGTCACCTGATTGGTCCAGGTGTTTGTGAGACAAAATAATAGCCTTCAGCTTGGAAGCATCAAGTTTTCTTTTGACACTATGAACCAGGCATCCGGGGCCGGGGTCAAGTAGTATCTCAGTGCCACCGAAATTGAGCCAGGCACCCCCAGAAGCAAGAAACTGCTTGGTCACCACAAACCGGGCGCCAGCAGTACCGAGAAAGATTATTGTATCCGACAAATCCTCCATGACCATAATTATATCAGAAAGCCAAAGGGTATTTAGCACCTCCACTGCTATCTCTGAGAGTCTAACCTGTCATTCTGAGCGTAGCGAAGAATCTCCTCCCTTGTGTACAGTTTATTTAGGGATATTCTTCGGTCGTGGAGTTTACATTGAGTTGAGATTCTTCAGTCGCTTCGCTCCTTCAGAATGACATAAACGAAGTGCTCCCTCAAGAATGACATGAGGACAGCATGGTAAACAAACCACCACAAGCTAGCTTGTTTATCCAAATTTCTGTTAAAATTGGCTCAGCCTTCTGAAGTGCCAAAGGAGCTCACATGGCAGAATTACAAGATGAGATTGCCCAACTGCTCAGAAAACATCAGGCCAAAACCGGCAAACTACTGACTATAGGCACGGTTGAATCAGCTACCGGCGGCAGAATAGGCGATAAGATAACAAATGTGTCAGGCAGTTCCGACTACTACAAAGGCTCTATTGTTGCCTATAGCAATGAAGCCAAAACGGGAATTGTCGGAGTACGAAAAGAAACTATCCAGAATCACGGTGCTGTCAGCCCGGAGACAGCTATCGAGATGGCCGAAGGCGGCAGGGATTTGCTTAAAGTAGATATCTGTATATCCGATACTGGAATCGCTGGACTAACCGGCGCTACACCGGGAAAACCGGTAGGGCTGTTTTACTTTGGTTTATCTGCTGATGATGCCGTCCTGTATAAGGAGCATCGCTTCCGAGGCAATAGAGAGAAAAACAAACAAAAAGCGACCGAAACAGCATTAAGCATATTGAGGGAATATCTGGAAAAACGCCTTAACGAAGTAACCAGTGAGGCATTGGAGGAAAGGCATGTAGTCACCTGCTTCCTTGAGCATGGTAACAAAATTCTGATTTTGAGACGTAGCACTAAGGTCGGCACTTACCGTAGAAGCTGGGCTGGTGTCAGCGGCTATATAGAGACAAACGATATCGAACAAGCCTTTACCGAGATAAGCCAGGAAACACAACTGTACAAGAATGACCTGAAACTGATAAAAAGAGGCAAGCCTTTGGAAGTTATCGACAGAAGTCTGAACCGGAAATGGATAGTGCACCCTTTCCTTTTCCATGTAAAATCGCCGGAGAAAATCAAGATAGATTGGGAACACACAGAGACTAAATGGATTAAACCTAACGAGCTCAGCAAATATGAAACCGTCCCCGGACTGGGCGAAGCCCTAGGTCGGGTGATTAAATAAAGCAAAATGAAGAGTCCGAAGTATGCTAGCTAAGGTGATGAGCTGTGCGGTGGTTGGCTTGGAGGGAGCCATTGTTGAGGTGGAGGTTTATATTTCGCCGGGGCTTCCTTCTTTTACCATCGTTGGTCTTCCAGATACCGCTGTCCAAGAATCTAGAGAGCGTGTCCGCGCTGCCATCCGCAACTCCGGCTGCACATTCCCATCCAGACGAATTACAGTTAACCTTGCTCCGGCCGACCTTAAAAAAGCCGGCCCCGCCTACGATTTACCTATCGCCATCGGCATTCTGCTCAGCTCAGAGCAAATATACGCTGATGTATCAAAAACGCTTTTCCTCGGTGAACTTTCCTTAGATGGCAGTCTCCGCCACACCCATGGCATCTTACCTATGGTAGCTTTGGCCCGGGATAAAGGGCTATCGGAAGTCTTCGTTCCCGCCGATGATGCCAACGAGGCTTCCCTGCTAGATGACGTCAAGGTCATCCCATCCATATCGCTGGCTCAATTGGTCAACCATCTCCGCGGAGAGATTTCAATTCCCCAATATCAGCCGGATAAAGACTGGAGAGACGTCACCACTGACTTCGCCCGTGCTGACCTGGCACACATAAAAGGACAGGAACATGCCAAACGCGCTCTGGAAGTAGCTGCAGTTGGCGGCCATAATATCCTCATGTCCGGGCCACCGGGCAGCGGCAAGACCATGCTGGCTCGCTCGTTGCCCTCCATAATGCCCATGATGACTTTAGCCGAAGCCTTGGAGGTGACAAAAATCTACAGCGTCAGTGGGCTTCTTTCTAGTGATACGCCCCTGATAAACCAGCGTCCCTTCCGCTCACCCCACTACACCATCTCTCATGCTGGGTTAGTTGGCGGTGGGCACTGGCCCAGGCCAGGTGAAATAAGCTTGAGCCATCGTGGCGTGCTCTTTCTCGATGAATTTCCCGAATTCAGCCACATGGCTCTGGAATCGCTACGCCAGCCAGTTGAGGACAAGGTTGTCACCATCAGCCGTGCTCAGGGCAGTGTCACCTTTCCGGCAAATTTCATGCTGGTAGGCGCCATGAATCCCTGTCCCTGCGGCTATTATGGTGACCCGGTCAAAGATTGCAAGTGCTCCTCTGGTGAAATCTCACGCTACCAGAAGCGAATCAGCGGTCCTCTTCTCGACCGCATCGATATTTTCATCGAAGTACCCCGAGTTGAGTACGAAAAGCTCACCGATGACACTTTAGGCGAAAGTTCGGAGAAAGTCCGCAGTAGAGTCGAAGCCGCCAGACAAATTCAACAGAAGCGTTTTGAAGGGACAAGACTCACCTGCAATGCTGAGATGACACCCATAGAGGTCAAGGAATTTTGCCGTGTAGACCCACCAGCTCAGAGCTTACTACGGACGGCAATGAAACAGCTACACCTTACCGCTCGCGCCTTTCACCGCGTCCTCAAGCTAGCTCGGACTATCGCCGACCTCGACAGAGCCGACATCATTAGAGCCAACCACCTCGCCGAAGCCCTCCAATACCGTCAAAGAAGCACTAGTTAGTAAGCAACCCAAGGTATCCCAATGACTATTTTCAAAAAACTGCAACCAGCTATATTGAATAAAATAGACAATTGTCGTTAAATCAACCGCTAAAAGGTGCAACACCCCACACGGGTACCAGTATGATTAGGTCAGCCATACATTGCTGGATACTCTATGCTATTGAATATCGACAAATGCTTGTCTGCCTACTATAATAGACTTAAGCATGAGCAAGATAAAAACAAGGCACTGGCCAAAACGGCATTCTTTGAGGCACATCATTAGTCACGCATCTGGCATAACACTGATTTGCCTGCTTGTCCTCCTGAGTTTCGCCTTCCTGCTTGTCGGTCCTATTTTGGCTCAACCTGTCATCACCACCTCACCACTTTTACCACAAGCCCAAATGGGAAGCTCTTACTATACAGCACTGCAAGCTGCTGGAGGTACCCCACCTTATACCTGGACTATTATCAGCGGAGGCTTACCGACAGGACTAAATTTTGCCGCCACCGGTGTTATTTCAGGCACACCAACAGTAGCCGGGACTTTTAACTTCACCGCTGGAGTCACCGATAGCGCTGATTCCTCGGCAACACAGCCATTTGTTCTCACCGTTGCCCAGCCCCCACTAAGGTTCCTTACCACCTATCTTTCAACAGCAACAGAGGGCAAAAGCTACACCGAGCCAATAAGAGTCAGCGGCGGCACATCACCCTATACCTGGTCTATCACCAGCGGTAACCTACCCACAGGGCTGATACTGGGGGCAACTAACGGCTACATCTCAGGCACTCCAGCTAGAGGCACCGTCGGCATCTACAGCGTCATCATAAACGTCACCGACAGCTCATCCCCATCCCTCTCCGGCCAAGAAAGTTTCAGCCTTACTGTGGAAAAGGGCGGCTATGAAGCTACCATCACTATCGGCTCCGGCCTTAAAACCGGTGAGACAAAAGTATTGGTAAACGGAAGCCAGATGGGTACATTGCAGGGCGGCCAGTCAATGAAGCTCAGCCTCGACCTCGGCATCAGTCGCTCTATCGGCGTCGAGTCGCTCGTCGAGCACCCGAATGAGTCCGGCGTCAGATTCAAAGCTGAGGTGGATAGATTAACGGTGAGCGAGGCTTCACCCAATGCCACCTTCCCCTATTACACCGAGTACTCCATCGAACTCAAGGCCGAACCATCAAAGGTCGGCCAACTAACCGGTACCGGCTGGTATAAACAGGGCTACACGCTGAGAGCCAGTGCTCCAGACCAGGTTAACGACCCTGACCAACAAGGTGTCCAATACCGTTTCTCACAATGGGTGCTGCCCACCGGTGAGACAGTCTCGGGCAGGGACCTAAGCCTGACTGTTAACGCCCCGGGGATTTGCACCGCCAAATACGATACCTATTATAAACTGACTTTAACATCCCCCTATGGCGAGGCAGAGGGCAGCAACTGGTACAAGGCTGGCAGCCAGGCTGAATGGAGTATGACCAATCCGCAAGTCCGCATGTCCGGTATCCTCGGTGTTTTCGGCGGTAAGCTAAAGGCTATAAACTACAGCGGCACTACAATCATAGACAGCCCCAAGACCATAGAGATAGGATGGGAACCCGACTATAGCATGCCGATAATACTAATTCCTCTAACGATTATACTGCTCATTTTGGGCGGTTACGGCTTATACCTCCTGTTACGCAGCCTTCAGCCCAAGCCAATGCCATATCCTCCGCCATACTACCAGCCCATGCCGCCCCCACCTCCGCAACCAATACCACCCCCGACCGTGGTTATGATAGGTGGAGACAAACCGAAACTGGGACCAGCATCAACCAGGGAACAACTTATGGAGAAGTTCGGTGAGCTTCTCGAGAGATACGAAGAGGAGATTAAAGGCACACTCTCAAAGGGGCTACCTGAAGTCAAAACTGTTGGGGAAGAGAAAAGGCTTCGAGCACCTGAGCCAGTCCCACCAACCGTGGTCGAGGCAGAAGCCACTCCGGAGGAGGAAGGCACAACTTGTAGCTTCACTGCAAAAAAACCATTGAGGGTAGTTGCCAGCAACTGGAAGCAGACGGAAACCAGAACCGTAGCTCTGCCACCTGCCGATGAAAAAGAAACTGAAGGTGAATCCGGGCTCGCCATAGTATGGGCACGAGATATATATCAGGAATGGGAAATCCTAGGCTGCTGGCTACCGCGCGGCCACAAAGAACCCCACGAGGGCAGTGTGGAAATAGTTTACAGCCTGCTCAATACCGTCACCGAAGAGAGAATCTATAGACACGGGCAGGCACCCAACCCCCCCACACCCCACTACACCAACGGCATGCCTCAGGCACAAATAGCCGCTGATGAGCTTGTCACTCCTGACAAGCTACCACATGAAACTCTGTCATGAGAGACTCCACCACCCTAAAGAAGCTTCTTAAATTAGGGCTTGGTCTAGTATTACCCGTAATCCTCTGCCTTATAATCCCCACCAAACCAGTTTCAGCCAATCCGGGAACCATGCAATGGAGTGTCGTTGACACCCCAAGCAGCGTGGGCAATGTCATCGCTAGTCCATCGGAAATAAACGACCTCGCCATCAGCAGAGATGGAAGAACCCTCTACGCTGCAGACATCCCCCAGAGCAAAGTCTACAAGTCAGCAAATGGTGGTATTACCTGGGATGAGATGACCAACCAATTGACACGTGCCGGTGCTATTCTTCCCGCCTGGCAATTAGCTACTGCCCCAGATAACCCGAACGTTGTAGCTGTGGTTACCAGCGATGGTGGCTTGCCCAGAAACGTATTCGTCTCAGCCGATGGCGGCGCCAACTGGCAGGACACCAACTGCCCGGCAACAAACAACATTGGGGCCATTGACATTTCTCCAAGCTACGGCGGTTATGACATCGCCATAGGTACCCGCACTGGAGACGGCAAAGGCGATGTCTACGTCTTTAAAGCGGTTGGGCAGGGCATCTGGGCAACTCAAAACTTTGTCGGCGACATACTGGCCATAAAATTCTCACCAGCTTACCGTTCTGATTCCAGCCTTGTGGCCGTATCAGCCAATATCACTGGTACTTATGTCAACCTCGGTATCCACGACACGGCAGCCAACACTACCAACTGGAGCATCTGGGGTCCAGTGGAGATTACAACCAAGGGCGCTAGTACATCACCCAAGGTAAACCAGGTTATAACCGCCGATTTGGAATTACCTCTGGACTTCTCAGGACAGGCACCAAGCTTACGCCGTTGCTACGTCAGCATGGACGATGCCGGAGCCACAGGTAATGCCGGCATTTACCGTTTTGATGACACTGTGGGCTATGTGGTGATGCCTGTGGCTGCTCCCAGAAGGATTTCCAGCATCGCTTACTTTGGCAGCTACACTTCCGGTAAACTGCTTGCTGGCGAGGTTCTGGGTAACTCTAACTCAGCCACAGTTACAGTCTGGTTCACCGATGCTCCAATGACCTGCCCCGGGACCTGCTGGTATCAAACCCAGAAGGCACCTACTGGCGGTGGCAACTCCGCCTACGGCTACGCCAACGCTCAGGTAATCTGGAGTCCGGATGGCAGCCGGGCTTATTGCGCTACCAGCTCCGCCCTGCTCAATAGCCCGGCAAGTTGGCCCGACGGCTATTTAACCGGTGTCGTTCTGGATGAATCAGCTTTGTCGATAAGCCTCGATAATGGCGAAACATGGAATCAACTCAGCCTGATAGACACCGAGATAAGCTTTCTCTCCGATGTGGCAGTGACACCTGCTTCAGACACCATCTACCTGGCATCTATCAATAACCGTGCCGGGATAGACAACTTTGATAGTATATGGCGTACAACAGGCCCACCCACAGGACAGACCTGGGAGCGAGTGCTGTGCCTCCTGTCAACAAGCAATGACTTAATCCTCCGCACAAACGACACCGGAAGTGACCAAGCCATATACTTCGCTTCCCGGCTAACAGGCGACCTAAGGCAATCGTTGGACAAAGGTCAAACCTGGTCCAACACGCTACCAAATGTGAATGTAACTGATTTCGCCATCACCCTAATTAACAATATCTCCCACATGTTCGTGCTAGACAACAACTACGTCCGCAAAGGCACTGGCGCTTATCAGGCATGGCAATGGGCACAAAAAGTGGATACCACCCTGAGCACAGGGCACAGCATAACCGCCACACCAACAGGTGTCGTTGTAGTCGGCGATGATGGTAACGGCGAGGTAGCCTATTCACTGGACGCCGGCAGCATTTTCCAACGAACCCTGGCTATCCCGGAGCCTGGCAGAATGCATGCAGTTGCCGATTACAGATTTCGCAACGCCCTAGTTATCTATGCTGCCAGCGATAGCCCGAGCAGCGAAATTTATAACTGGGTCGTAGGCTCGAACTTCGGCTGGACGGAAATGGGGGCACCGGGACGCAACTTTTACGGCCTTGTCCAGCTAATCACACTTTACGGCGCCTGGTCAAGCGGGGGCAGTACTGCTGTTGACCGCACCTTGGAGCCGGAAAAACTGGCACGACCATTCATCGAGTGGGATAGCTTGACCGCAGGGTTGCCATCTGGAGTTGTTTTCACCACAGAACCGGCCTCCTTAAAAGTTTCTGCCGGCATCAACCTTTGGGCAATTGACAACCGGCCTTACACTGCCAACACAGGACGACTATGGAATTTCTACGACTGCCTGTCGCCAAGCCCCCAATACACCCCACCACCCCCACCAAGCCGTGAAGTATTATTCCAGGCTCCGACCCCAACGTCACCAGCTAAGGACGAGGTAATACCCATATATGTGGAAACTGGAAACATCGGCGACATCACATTCAAATGGAGGCACCCAACGAGGGCTATAGAGTATGAACTATGGCTGGCAAAAGACGGTTCTTTCACCGAAACCATATTGCGCGAAACTATCAAGCCCGGAAATCGAGAGACGCCAAGCTGGGCACTGTCTAAGACAGCCAATGTAGAGAAAGGTGCGAAGTATTACTGGAAGGTAAGGGTGAATCAGGCTGCCACAGGAGAAAAAGGTGAAGGGGAGTGGTCAAAGGTGATGTCGTTCAGTGTAGCAGCACTGGAGCCAGAGGAGACGTCCCTTGTTGAGCCTACCCCAGTACCCTCAGCGAACGGTTCCACAGAGAAACCCGCACTTTCATTCATGCTAACAAATATCCCCATCTGGGTTTGGATAGCAATCGCCCTGCTGCTTTTTGCCGCGTCAGTTACTATCCTTGCTATCAGCATGGCAAGAAAGAGACAGTGGTAACAACGCTACCACTCAGTCAAACATAATAACGGATTAGTTCCCGGAGCGGGTATCATCCCATTTTTGTGCGCTTGATGACCCACGCCCTAGATGGATTGCAAGTAACCAGAACCACGCTGAACGCCGCAAAATCCAGGAATCCGAACATCCACTGTGGATCGGGGTAGAGAGAAAGCGCCACTCGCATTCCGCTTCCCCACATAAAAAGAAAAAAGGCGGTCATCAACAGGATTGCCCATTCAGTCAGACGGTTTCCCCGCGCGAAGATGGTATACATGCGAGGAAGAATCTCTATGATAAGGATGTACAGCCCGGCCGCGATGGCCAGCAACCCCACGATGAAGGCGACCCAGGGAGAAAGTCCCAGCCCGTGGTTGAAATGACCGACATCGCCGCCGGTTGCGAACGCCCCCATCGTGATGTAGGCAATAAGTTCCATGAAGTTGGCTATGACAAACCAGAAGAGAGTGTGAAAAAGCCATTTTCTCCTTCGCATCGCTTTCCGCTGCATCAGAACAAGGCCAAGAATCACGATGATTGAATGGACGATCAGCGGGCTCACCCCAATGATAGCCGCAGCGTGGAAGTGACCGGCGGCATATAGTTCGGAATAATGAACCCCTTCGTCCCATCCTGTCAGCGTCAAGGGATTGCCCCAGACGATGTCGAGAGGGCTTCGCATGTGGCCGAGTGTCCAGGCGACGGTGCTGTGAGTAAACTCATGCATGACGACGACCACAGCCTGGAGGACAGCGAATGTCACTACCACGATCATCAAGTATACCAAGGTTTCCCGGATGCGTTCAGAAGTAGTCATAGTTCGTTACTCCGTCGGCTAATACACAATTTACTATTCATACAACAATCATTACCTCAGCATTACCCACCAAACATGATCTGCGCCCAGCAATTGTATCACTTTTTTAAGTTAGAGTTATCACCATTGTAGCCTCTGGAACAGGTGGTCGGTAGTTGAATATACCATGTGGTCATACTTGATTGAACGAAAGCCTGAATTTTGGCTCTTCCGGGACATCAATCTAGGAGATGTTATTGAAAGCTATTTCTAGCTTTGGCTTGAAAAACGAGGCTTGCCAGCCTTTTTTCCAGTTCCAAGCCTTCAGCCAAGGGCAAATCTAATCCTCTCACTACCGCCTGCTTGATGCTTCTAACCACCGCAGGGTCAAAATGCGCAATCTGCCTGGCCAGACTTTCCGCGGTTGGCAAAAGTTCGCCCTTCGACACCACTCGATTGACCAAGCTAATATCTAGCGCCTCTTTTGCGCCGATACGGCGATCGGTAAGCATCATCTCTAGGGCTCTGGCTCGACCTACGACACGAGGCAAAGTCTGGGTAGCTCCAGCAGCCGGGATAATACCTAACCCCACTTCAGGCAAACCAAACTGGGCATCCTCGGAAGCAATTCTAATATCACAGCACAACGCTATCTCAATCCCTGACCCAAGGACATAGCCATGAAGGGCAGCAAGCAGAGGTTGAGGCAGGCTTAAGAAAAGCCCCCAGACATCCCGTTCCCACCGTACCTGTCGGGCAAGTGTCGGCGACGGCGCAGTGAGAAACTCGCTTAAGTCAGCTCCAGCACAAAATGCCTTTTCCCCTGCCCCTTTGAATACTGCTGCCCTTACTTCAGGGTCGTCCTTAATAGCGCCCAAGACCTGGTACAACTCATCGCGCATCCGGATATTATATACGTTCAAAACATGGGGACGGTTAAGGGTAACATAAGCGATATTATCTTCTTTTTCGTAGATTATTGTCTCAAAAGTACTCATTTTCTCTTTTTGTCATCTCGCGTTTCTTTTTGTCATTCTTAGCAAAGCGAAGAATCTCCTCATATTCCCCACCTCCCGAGATTCTTCGGTCGTCTCGATTGCTTCGGGACTCGCAACGACGAATGACAGAATGAGAGCACAATTGCTTCATGGCTCCGCTCCTCACGCTGACCAATGAAAGAATTTACCATCAATCTCTAGCCTACTATTTCCCCTGAAACTTCGGAGGCCTCTTTTCCAGAAAAGCCCTGATGCCCTCGGTGCGGTCTTCAGTTGTGTGCAGTAGGCAATATAAGTCAGCTTCCAGCCGCAGCCCCTGTTCTAGCGTCAGGTCTAAGCCCTTACATATCGCCTCTTTAGCGTATTTCACCGCAAAAAGAGCTTTCGCGGCTATCGCCTGTGCCATGTCCATCACCAGCGGCATGAGTTCCTCTCGCGAAACCACTCTATGAATTAAGCCGATGTGATAAGCCTCTGTGGCATCTATATGCTGCCCGGTGAGAAGCATCTCCATAGCCTTGGCTCGACCTACCAGCCTCGGCAACCGCTGGGTTGCACCATCCCAGGGAATAAATCCTAAGGCAACATGGTTTAAGGCAAACCGGGCCGTTTCTACAGCAATTCTTAAGTCACAGGCCAAAGCTAACTCCAGCCCCTGCCCTAAAGCATCACCGTTAATAGCAACGATAACCGGGATTGTAAGGCTGGCCACCGGGGCAGCAACAGATGGCGGTTTAGCTATCTGTAAGGAGAACTCTTTCAAGTCAGCACCAACAGAAAATGCTTTCTCTCCGACGCCGGTAATGATTACCACCCTTGCCATTTCGTCACGGTTAACGTCGGCACAAACATCAGCCAACTCTTCAGCCAGCCGCATGTTTATGGCATTATCCGCTTCTGGACGGTTGATGCTTATTAGCCTTACTGCTTCTGCCTTTCGATATAAAAGTGTCTCGTAGCGCATGCGACCTGGCCTTTGCCTGTGAATACAGCCATTATACAATAACCACAAATGCAGGGACAGGGTTTCAGCCTGTTCTTGAGTAGAACATGTAGTGCGACCCTTTAGGGTCGCCGAGGTGGGGCTAAAGCTCCAAAATGCAGCACACCCGAGTCTCATGCTAAAATAAATAGCGAGCTACACAATGAGGAAATAGATATGCCTTCAGACCGTATAATTGTAAAAGGGGCACGGGAGCACAATCTTAAAAACATAGACGTAGCTATACCCCGTGACAAGCTGGTGGTTATCACCGGCGTCTCCGGTTCAGGAAAAAGCTCTCTAGCCTTCGACACTATATATGCCGAAGGGCAGCGCCGCTATGTAGAATCGCTGTCCGCATATGCACGCCAGTTTTTGGGGCGGATGGAAAAACCTGACGTTGACTATATAGAAGGTTTAAGCCCAGCTATCTCAATTGACCAGAAAGGTCCATCACACAATCCCCGCTCCACAGTAGGCACAGTAACCGAGATTTACGACTACCTTCGCCTTCTTTTCGCCCGCGTCGGTCATCCCCACTGCTCTAATTGCGGACGCGAAATCTCCCGGCAGACAGTACAGCAAATCGTGGACGCCATACAAGGGTTACCTGCAGGCAGCCGAATTATGATTCTGGCGCCGTTGGTCAGAGACCGCAAAGGCGAGCACCAGGTGATTTTCGATGACCTGCGTAAGGCAGGATTTGTCCGTGTCCGGGTTGACAAGTATATCCATGACCTTTCTGAAGAGTTCCAGTTGGATAAGAACAAGAAACACACCATTGAAGCTGTAGTTGACCGACTTCAAATAGGCGAGGCTGAAAATAGCCGCATTGCTGACTCGGTAGAAACAGCGTTGAAGCTTGGAGCCGGAGTCGTTCTCGTCTCCATTATTGATGGCGAGGAATTGCTGTTCTCCGAGCACTTTGCCTGTGTCCACTGCGGCATAAGTCTAGGTGAAATCGCACCGCGAACTTTCAGTTTCAATAGCCCCCACGGAGCCTGCCCGGCATGCAGCGGGCTCGGTGTAAAGCTAGAGGTTGACCCGGATTTGCTCATACCCAACAAAGACCTCAGTTTAGCTCAAGGTGCTATTCGTGCCTGGGGATGGTTTGCCTGGCATGCCAGCGAGCTCCATGCTTTAGCCCGACGCTATGGCTTCTCACTTCAGACTCCAGTAAGCAAGCTCAGCAAAGAGCACCTAAATCTGGTGCTCTATGGTGAAGATGGTGAACTGGTAAGATACCGCAATCGCTTTGGACGAGTCAGAGAATACTTCACTGGCTATGAAGGGGCAATCCCCTACCTAGAACGAATCTATAAAGATACCGAGTCCAACAATACCCGTGCTGAAATCGAACGGTACATGGCCTCTTATCCCTGTCCCGCCTGCCAAGGAAAACGGCTTAAACCTGAATCTCTAGCCATCACTATTGATGGCATGAATATAATAGGGGTAACCGAATTGTCAGCTTTGGAAACGCTGCACTGGATACGCCTACTTGGTGGTGACCATAATAGTACACCCCACCTGTCACCTTACGAGTTAACAATAGCCCATCAAATCCTCAAGGAAATAAGCACTCGCCTTGGCTTCCTCATAGACATCGGACTGGGCTATCTGACTCTAGAACGTGCCTCAGCCACCCTGAGCGGTGGTGAAGCCCAGAGAATCCGCCTGGCTACCCAAATCGGCAGCGGTCTAATGGGGGTGCTTTATATCTGTGATGAGCCTACAATTGGTCTGCATCCAGCCGATATCTTCCGCCTTACTGAGACAATGAAAAGGTTACGAGATTTAGGCAATACGATTCTCATCGTGGAGCACGACGAAGCTATGATGCGTGCGTCTGATTATATTATAGACATGGGCCCAGGCGCGGGAGAAAAAGGCGGCCAGATTGTAGCCACTGGAACATTGACTGACATAATGAACTGCCCTGAGTCGATAACCGGACAATACCTCAGCAGAGCAAAGCAAATTCCCTTGCCACAATCCCGCCGCCCCGGCTCAGGCAAGTACTTGACAATAAAAGGTGCCCAAGAGAATAACCTCAAAAATATTGACGTCACTATACCTTTGGGCAAATTTGTTTGCATAAGCGGTGTGTCAGGCAGCGGCAAGAGCACACTTATCAACGAGGTATTATATAAAAGGCTGGCCCAGATATTTTACAAGGCGAAGGATAGACCAGGAAAATGCGATGGCATCGTTGGTGTTGAGCATATTGACAAGGTCATCAATATTGACCAATCACCCATCGGCCGCACTCCACGCAGCAATCCGGCTACCTATACCGGGACATTTACCCCCATTCGGGAACTTTTTGCCACCATTCCTGAAGCCCGTATGCGCGGTTATCAACCGGGGCGGTTTTCCTTCAATGTTAAGGGCGGGCGCTGTGAAGCCTGTCAGGGTGAAGGCTATATCCAAATAGAGATGCAGTTCCTACCCGATGTTACCGTGCCCTGCGAAGTTTGCAAAGGCAAGCGTTATAACCGTGAGGCATTGGAAATTTATTTCAAGGGCAAGAATATAGCCGATATTCTAGATATGAGTGTGGACGAAGCCTCAGTTTTCTTTGAACACTTTCCCAAAGTCAGAAACAAGCTGGAGACGCTGCGAGACGTTGGACTGGGCTATATACGTTTGGGGCAGCCAGCCCCAACCCTTTCTGGCGGTGAAGCCCAACGAGTCAAACTTGCTACCGAACTATCGCGTCGCTCCACAGGCAAGACCCTCTACATCCTCGACGAGCCTACTACAGGGCTATCTTTTGCGGATATAGCCTGCTTACTACAGGTACTTCAACGATTGGTAAATGCCGGAAACACAGTGGTAATCATCGAGCACCATGTAGATGTAATGAAAAACGCCGACTATATCATTGACCTTGGCCCCGGTGCTGGCGACGAAGGCGGCTACATCATAGCAACCGGCACACCCGAAGAGGTGGCCCAGATTGAGACTTCTTATACTGGCCAATACCTCAAAAATGCACTCCAGAAACAGCAAAGAGAGTATTCTTTAGCCTCGTAGCAACCTGAGTGCAACAAGATAGCATTCCGCTGGATATACCATCCACTTCACTAAAGGAGCTTAACGACTACCCTACTACTCAGCAGGCTGCTGAGTTTCCCCTGTTTGCCATGTCTGCCGCACATACTTGTAAATTTCCACGACGGTAGCTGTCAGAGGGACAACCAGTATTATCCCCCACAGGCCGGCAATGTAAGCCCCCAGAGGAAGCAGAACCAGAATAAGGGCTGGATGTATTCGCAGATAGCCACCATGGATTCTAGGGACGAGCAGAATGTTCTCCAACAATTGAACACCCACATAGACAACAGCTACCCAGATTACTTTCTGCGGTGCTATTGCCAGAACGACAATCACGCCCACCGCACCACCAATCCACGGTCCTAATATAGGAATAAATTCCATAAGTCCCTGCAGAACAGCAAGTGCCGGGGCAAGTGTTATTCCTAAAGCGGCTAACCCGATAAAACACAAAACAGCCACAGCGGCAGAAAGCACTAACTGAGCACGAATCCACCGTCCCAGCACCTTGTCTATGACCGAAACAACACCCCTAACATGCTCAGCCATCCGCGGTGAGAAAGTCGAATAGAAACCACTGCCCAGTTTCTCCCAGTCCTTTAAGATATAGAAAAGGAACACGGGCAAGGCAACAAAGCCAAGAATTAGGCCAAAAGTCGTTGGTATGTATTCAAGTCCCTTGGCAAAGGCATTCCGCATAGCGTTGCCCAATGCTGTGCCTATATCTTGAACAACCTGGTCCACCTGCTGCTGCATTTCTGAAGGAAACCACTGTCGAATACCGACACCCCACTCCCGCACCGTGTCTAAACCTTCAGAAAAATACTGAGGTGCATTCTGTATTAAAATGGAAAAGGAACTTACCACACCCATAATGATATAGAACGCCAAGAGGCCAATGAGTGCCAGCAGCACTATAAAGATGAATACTACCAAGCCGGCACGCCTGGTTGACAGCCATTTGCCTTGACCCGGCAGCTTTCTCTCAAGCCAAGAGACAATAGGATACAGAAGGTAAGCCAGCACCAGACCGCAAATGAAGGGGAGCAAGACGCTTCTGAACACGTAGAGAAGCCAAAAAGTTATAATAACGCCTAATACGAATAGTATCAGGCGCCAGTTTCTTCTAAATATGTTACCTGCCGTATCCAAGCTTAATCTCTCATCCCAAACAGGAGAGCAAAGAGCTCAAATTCCGAGAGTCGTTAGTTAGATAGGCTATAGATTAGTTCGTTTACGTCTCTTTTATCTTTGCCTGCGCCTTCTTAGCTGCCTCAGCAGCAGTTTCCCTCACCTTCCGGGCAACTTCTGCGGCTCGCTCTCGGGCTACCTCCGCCTTTTCCTTCAATAGCTCTCTGGTCTCTGCTCCCGGTCTTGGAGCAAAGAGAAGTCCGATAGCCAGACCGAGAACCGCTCCCACGATGAACCCTATACCAAATCCGCTACCACCATCTCTATCAGCCATCTCTTCCTCCTTCCTGCTTCTTAAAGAACCTGCTGAATATATCAACGCCTTGGCATATACCTCTAATTAGAGCCACAAATTGAACAATGGGATTTACCACCTCGTCCTTCACCACCGAAGTAATCTCACGTACAGTTGTGGCTATGGCCTCCACCGAATTCAATACAGACCTTGCGCGATTATACAACAAGTATGCTAATATGGCGATGAAGACGACCACACATGTTACTACCAATCCCGAGATGACGATAACCAAATCACGAAACCATGCAATATCCATAGCCGCACCTCCGTCTCGATATCATCTCCAGTCTATTGTATCACCTTTTACTAATAGACGAATACTATTCAGTCACAGCAATATTCATTTAGCCAAATCTCGTTTAATTGCACGTAATAGTAAAGCGTGGCACAAATTCAATCTGCCATCCGCCTCTCACGGAACCAAAGGGCTACTCCTGTTACCAACAATGCCCAGGCAGCGATAAAAAACTCAACCTGAATAGCTGAAATAAGCCCGCGGCTTAACAAAACAGAACTGTAGTTCGGGAACATATACAAGAAAGCCGCCAAAAGATAGAACTGCCATCCCCAACCCCTAGCCAATCCCCAACCCGCCAGTGCAGTTGTGGCGATATGAAGGGCTACGACAAAAAAAGTCTCCCAGAATCCAGCTAACGCTGTAAACCCCTGAATCTGTACAGTTTCCCAGCTCCAACCAGAAGCGAGGATATAATTAAGTGTCCACTGTGCCTCCAGAATGCCATATCCCGCCCCAGCTACAGCCCCAGCAGCCAATCCCAGCTTAAGGTCAATATTTCTGCCCTTGCGCCACCAATAGACAGCCACAGGCAATAGCTTGGCCCCCTCTCGAATTAGACCGAACAGATACATAGACGGTATACTTGCCAGTAAAGACCACCGCACAAGAGTCTCTTGGCTCCAGAAATGACCATACACTTGCACAAGCCCAAACCTGAGCGGAAACGCAGTAACAGCAATTGCGACAGGCGCAAGAACAGCGCCGGCACAAAGAACCGCCCAGAGCCACGGCCTAGAAATCATCGGTGGCCGATAACAAGCTAGCCAAACCGCACCAAAAACGATTGCCAGACTAATCCCCAAGATGCTGGGCTTAGAGAAGAAATAACCGAAAAAATTAAGCATTTGCTGTAACATAAATCCTCCTATTACAGTTCCACTATCTCGGCACGCATCTTATCTAGGTCAAGTATGGCAACTGTTCGACGGCCGCTAAGATAACCACAGACTTCACCGGGATTCACTAAAAGCGTCTTGCCCTCAATAATCTCCGCCTTATGATTATGTCCCCTGACAACCACATCAAAAAGCCCGCTCTTAACAAGCGAATCAACAATGAATTCATGCGTGCCATGAAGCAGCGCAATTTTCTTTCCGCTTAATTCAAGCGTGGCGAAATCTCCCAGTGGTATAACTCCAATCTCTCCAAATCTGACCCTAACGAATTCACGGTCGCCCTCGTTGTTCCCCCAGACATAGTGAAGCTTCGCTTTCAACTTGGAGAACTTGGGAGCTGCTAATGGCGATACCAAGTCGCCAGCGTGCAAGACATCCTTTACGCCCTGGCAATTGAAGAAATCAATAGCCACCTCAATCCCATCAAGCCTGTCATGTGTATCAGACATCAATCCAATTATCATTTACCACTTTCACTTTTTAAGCGCCTCTACAAGTAGACCGCGAGAAGCAGCGGAAAAGCTAAACATCCTTATGTGCTTCAATCCCAAGTGACATACTAGCAGACACTGTTTCAGAAAATTCGCTTAAAGCAGCCTGTACCTCGATATTCATTCGGTTCTCTGATGCCGGCGGCAGCTCATGAGTAGCTGGTGGTTTCCTAATAAAATTATCATAAATAAAATATGCTCCCAACGCTAGAATGGCGATAATCACCAAGCCAAGACACCCCGTAAGCCATAGGTCTGACTTTTTCTTCTCAGGTTTTTCTTCCTCCTCTTCTTCCTCAACTTCCACTCGACCTCGCTGGGTTACTGCTTGCTTCGGAAAAGGCTTCACCTTCTGTGGCGTTGGCCAGTAAAGACTTTCACGACACCCGGGGCAATTTATCAATGTCGAGTCAACTATAGCACCACAATAGGGGCAATTATATTGGAACCTTTGTCCACACGACTGGCAAAATTCTTGACCTACAATATTTTGCGCACCGCATGTAGGACAGAGAAAAATTTGTTGCATTTCAATTATCGTTTACCTGTCGTTTAATCAAGTACTACCACATCTCCGCTAAAAACAACGCTCAATTTTAACCTGTAAAGTTTACACTTGCAAGCCATATGAGGTTTTAGCTACTAGCATGAGAGAAAAAAACAAGGCAAGGCGTTTTACTTAATCGTATCAAACCTGCAGAATGCTCTAACCTCAATATCTTCCTAAGAATTCTTCCATCCCCTTAACCAGTTTCTCGCTTTCATCCACCGTTAGGCTTAGATTACTTTCCAGCCTATTGATATAACCGTCGAGTTCAGGAAACTGGCTCCTCAACTGGGCTATCTTGTTATTCTGCTTTACTACCTCTTCATCCATATCTGTGAAATCTATGCCTAACCCAAACCGTCTATCCAAAAACTCGGTGACTTTCTTCCAAGCCCGTGGGTCCTCAGTTGAGATTAAATAGAAAGGCACTGGCACCCAAAGGCTTACACCAGCAATTTTCCTCCTCTTAGCAATCCAAAGGAGAAAGGAGCTCAAGGTCGGTCTTTGACCATCCGGAGTCTCGTAATTCATATCAGTGATAAGGTCATATTGAGTCAACAATCCCTTCGTTGCCACTGAATTAGCTACGGACAACAACACTCGTGGTGTAGTATGAGCACCTGGAGAAACCATGCCACCGATAATATAAAACTCTTTCGCCTTACAATAATCTTCGGCTACATCTAAAACCAAGTTCAGGAACTCATACCACTCGGACCCTGGTATATCGCTCTTAAAGACCACCAGACCCTTTTCTTGGCAGTAATAGAATTTGCTCTCCGGAAACTGAGCTACATCATCCTCTACTGAGACACCTCCCAGTGGGAAAAAGCCGATGGGGTTGATTTCAGCAAATTCACGGCCTTCCAGTTTTCTATTCAGGTAGTCAGTGACCTTTGGCCCAACCTTGCCAGCATCCTGACTCCAGCTTATCACCAATGCTGAGCTCTGCAACTCCGGCTTAGCAAAAACTTTAAAAGCACGCTCTTTGCTCAATATCAATCTCCCCCGGATTCTTTCTTAAACAACCTATCAATTTCTTGCAGGATTCTCTTCTTATCTTCCTCCGTTATGGGTCCTGGCTCGGCAGGCCTGGCATAAGTGACATATTTCAACTTGTCGAGCTGCTCCTTTATCTCCGCAGGCAATCTTTCATAGACACTGTCAATGTCTCTTTCACTTTGTTCAACAAGCCCATCGAGTCCTTGCATATCAATTTCAATACCAAGAGCAGCGCTTAACACTTCTAGTACTGACTTTGACCCCTTGGGATAGGGAATCGGGAAACCATGAACGTAAATTGGAATCTCACCCATCACACAGATAGCTTCCAGTCCCCTCTTTTTAGCAACACCCAGCAGAAGCCCATTTAGACCTGTAATATTACCTTGCCCACCTCTCCCCTCTATGTCTGACATCAGTACCGTATTCTCATAGCTTCTAACCTCATCAATCAAGACATCACTATTGGGTACAGCCCAGACTCTCGACCTGGTAGTATGATGGATAGGAGCAACCGCTGCTCCTGAAGTATAGACCCTCTGGCATCCAAACTTCAGTGCTACATCCAAAACAAGATTGGCCATTCGATAAGCTTTTGTCCCCTCAGCATAAACCCTCCCACCATCGCTAGGCTGTTCTTCACCTATAAAGAACAGCAAGTCCCTTCTCGTGGTTTTCTTAAAATAGAATTTGCTAATAGGAAATTCCAGGGTTTTTAATTCACCGTCTTTGATTATAACCTTCCGAGGGTAGAAAAAATCCCATGGCTCTATCTCACCAAGTTCCTCGGCTCCAACCATTCTCCTTAGAGTATCAACTGCTATTATTCCTATGTTACCAATTCCCGGCCAACACGCTATCAAAACCGGGCTGTCAAGTTTTGGTTTTTTGTACAGTCTAATTCCCATTATTTCCTCATTCCTCTGGACCATGTTCGATAAGTATATCACACGTCCACGATAACTTTAACCCAGCATACTCCCTCACAGAAGCTCAAAAGAAGATTAGACCAAGGCTATGGTAAACTAAGAACAAGAATCATAAAGAGGAGGCAGTCCATTGTTTAAAAAGGTGCATGTATTCAGAGTCAAACCAGGACACGAATTGCTCAATGAGACAGCACACTACTGCCATAAGCATAAAATTTCCTCGGGCATAGTCATCGGTATTATCGGCTCGGTGGAGAGCGCCCAACTCAATTTTCTGACAGGACTCCCGGGGAAATATAACAGTGTAGACTATCAAGGCCCACTGGAAATTGTCTGTGCTCAAGGCTCAGTAGCCTTGAAAGATGACACGCCAATCATCCACATACATATTCAACTTTCAGGACAGGCTATCTGCCGGGGTGGTCATCTTGCCAAAGCAATGGTTTTTTCCACAGCCGAGGTGGTCATAGGTGAGCTTGATTATCAGCTTCGACGCCAGTCCGATAGTTACACTGGCCTCAACGAATTGGTTGACTAATAATGAAGCTATGTCAAAAGGTGAAAATCTGACATCAGGACAAAGTCACACAGACCGCTAACATCAAACCTCTATTGCAAACAATGCATATCCACGCTTTACTGCTTGGCCATCAGAAACATTCATTTCAACAATTCTGCCACCAATTGGTGCCACAATAGGGTTCTCCATCTTCATAGCCTCCAATAAACACAAAGTGTCACCCTCTTTGACCTGGTCACCGACGGCAACACCAATATTCCTTATTATCCCTGGCATGTGGCTCTCGATAATCTCTCTTGCCATTCTTTAACCTCCCGTTGATAGCTTCAGCCATGACACAGAGATTATTTACCAATGTAGCGGCGAGGCTTTAGCCTCGCTTCGAAAAGCGACCCTAAAGGGTCGCAACTACAAGGTGCTAGACTGTTGATAAACACTCTCTTGGCTGCTACGGTGTAGGAACAGTCAGACAAATAAATTGTATAATAATAGACTTGGCACACCCAAACAATGTAACAGCAAATAAGAAGACGTAGAATTGAACAGCATTGTAGAACAACTTGACCCCATCTTCAAGCCCAAATCAATTGCTGTCTTGGGCGCCTCCGACAGACAAGGTAAATGGGGATACCTGATGGTAGATAGGCCTCTAAAGACTGGATATAGTGGAGCCATATATCCTGTAAATCCCAATAAGGACGAGATTCTTGGCTTACGCGCCTATCGGAGTATCCTGGATATCCCTGACCAAGTTGACCTAGCTGTGATAGCAGCTCCGGCTCCCAGCACGCCTCAATTGATGCAAGAGTGCGTGAAAAAGGGAATTAAGGGAGCAATTCTCATCTCAGGTGGATTCGCCGAGGCCGGAAATAAGGGAAAGGCACTTGAAGATGAGATTGTGAAGATAGCCAAAGGAACAGGACTGCGGTTTGTGGGCCCCAATTGTATGGGAATATGGAGCGCTGCCGGGCAACTCAATCTATGTTTCCAGCAAGCACCTAAACCGGGAGCCATTGCCTTTGTTTCCCAGAGTGGGACTTTCGGTGGCTATCTATCTGAGATAGCAAATGCTAGAGGTTATGGACTGGCCAAGTTCATAAGTATCGGAAATCAAGCCGACCTTACCGCCTCTGACTACCTGGAATACCTGGCCGAAGACAAAGAGACAAGAGTCATCGTCTTCTATATGGAAGGCTTTAAAGATGGCAGGAGGTTCTTTGAGCTTGCCAGAGAAATAATAAAGAGGAAGCCAATAGTTATCTATAAAGGTGGCAATAGTGGGGCTGGCGCTAGAGCAATGCTATCCCACACCGCTTCTCTCGCTGGCTCTGATAATACATTCGAAGGGATGTGTCGACAGGCTGGCCTCATAAGGGCTGAGGAGGCTCTGCACTCCTTTGAAATGGCGGAGGCACTTGTGAGCCAGCCTTTACCTCAAGGCAAAAGGGTAGCCGTAATGGGAAGTGGAGGCCAGGGCGTTGTCACTACTGATGCCTGCGCCTCTCTAGGACTTGAAGTTCCTGAGTTCGATGAGGAGACCGTAACAGGTTTGAAAAGTATTTTACCCCCACACGCGCCACCACCCAGAAACCCGGTGGACTTCGCCGGTAGTTACCGCACTACTCTTGATGAGACATCAGTCACCGAAAAGCTCCTCAGCCTGAACTACATTGACGGGGTAATAACCAATGTTCCCATAAGCCCAATGGTTTGGGGACTTAAGCCAATCTCAACAGATACTGACAAGGCTCTATCCGATGCTATCACGGCCGCCATTCAAAGTGCTGAGCTATTCGCTTCCCTCCCCAAGAAATATAATAAACCAATCATCACACTTCGCTTTCGTCGCGCTGATGACGACCCCATAACCAAAACCATAAAGGAAGCCGGAATACCCGTCTATGACACTCCTGAGCAGTGTGCTCGCGCTATGTATGCCCTGGTAAAATACGCCGAAGCCAGAAGAGCCGTCGAATAACGATACTCGATTCCGAAGTCTCGCCAGAAACCTTGACACTCACTCTAGACACAAGCTATACTCTTTGCCGGGGCCATTAGCTCAGTCGGTTAGAGCACGGTCCTGATAAGACCGGGGTCTGTGGTTCGAGTCCACAATGGCCCACCAGCTTGCAAAAGTTTAGCAAAAGTTAGCAAGAATTGACAATGTTAAACTGTGACAAGGAACGTCACGCCCAGGCGGCTCTTGTATGCGGCGAGGCCTTCCAGAGGTTGGTAGCGGAATTCATCCCTAAGATAGGCGTAATAAAAGAGACGTCCGCACAAGCTATGTCGAATGAATTGGGCGATCTGGTAGCCTGTGCAACGAACCTGGGATTTGCCATCGAACTCTACTTAAAGGCCCTCCTAATACAACTGGACTTACGAGTCCCACAAACACACGATCTCCGCACTCTGTACGACAAGATACCTCAGCCAGTCCGGACGGTCATTCAAGACGTTTATGGCACGAAATGGCCGGAACAACTGCGTTTCCTCCCATACCATAGAGTCACACTCGCTACGGGTCCGCTGAAGGAGCCACAGTGGGACGTTTACAAGGTATCACCGTCCCTCCCGGATCTGCTGGCAAGATCAAAAGACATATTCCAGTCCTGGAGGTATGTTTTCGAGTATAGCCAGCCCGAAGATAGTCCCTATCAGTTTTATCACTTCGAATATGGCCTTCTTTGGTGCGCAGCCGAGGCAATCAGGGTTGAGGTCATGGTACGCTTGCACGGGACAGGAGACGTGCCCCCAACAAGCTCACTCGCTGGCGAGCCTTGATGGAGACATTGATCTTCAATGACCGTCTCGCTCGCGCTCTGCAGCGATTAATCACAAACAGAGCGCCTAGTGCTTTGTTGCAGCCGTAGCTCGAAGTGGGTTGCTTGCTATTGTCCATTTAGGCACGTTCGGTTAATTTCTGCTATAATTGAATTGAAAATATTTATTACTATGGAGAGAGTATGAAGTTTGCTATTACCGTAATTCTGGAGCCTGAAGAAGACAGGGGGTATTCCGTTCACTGTCCGGCGCTCCCTGGTTGCTCAAGTCAGGGTGATACTCTGGAGGAGGCATTAGCCAATATCCAAGAAGCTATATTGGGTGTACTGAAAGTTCGCCAGCGAGAAGGAATGTCCTCACCAAAAGAAACGCCCGAAATAGTGACTGAAGAGATTCGTCAGATACTGGCCGGCCGTGCTGAAGATGACCTACCGCTTACCATAGAGACGAGGGTAGTCGAGTTACCGGCAGAGGTAGCGGTGTAATGCCGCGATTGCCTGCTATTTCCGGTAAGGAGGCAGTTGATGCCTTTGAGAAAGCGGGGTGGCGGGTAGCGCGGAGAGAAGGAAGCCACATCATCTTAACCAAAGTAGGGGTGCCGACAATTCTTTCCGTTCCTGCCCATCGGGAAGTGAGGAGAGGTACTTTAAGAAGTCTCATCCGTAAAGCAGGATTGAGCGTTGAAGAATTTATAGCATTAGTGCGAGACTAGATTGAAAGCCAGACGAAAAGTTCTTTGTTCCGTCCACTGAGCTCCACCATTTAGGTAGTGATATTATCTAAGATTAGCTTCGGATTTTCGTTTAGGTTTTCAACCAGTCAAAGTTTTAGCTTCATTATCTGGTAAATAAATTACCTTAATAGCCTATTCAGCAGTGTTAGCTGCTTTACCATTAGAGCGATTTCATTCTAAACTGGTACTGATTGCTTCAATTGTTTGATTTGCTCTACTACCTTTTTTACTTGTGCCAGTTCGAGGCTTTTCGCCTTAATGCCCTCACGTGCGAGCCAGATTAATGCTTCACTTCGATTCTCAAACTTGCCCACTTCTACAAGTATGTTAATGGTCTCAGAAATATCAGTGGGAAGAAGAATTGTCGTTGGTTTGTCAAAATTGGGCGGAGAAACTTTTGAAGTGTGACTATCAGGGTAGAATCGCATCGGTCTTCCACTAGCCCTGACACCGGGCATTCGTCCCTCCCGTACTTCTTTCATTAAGGTTGTAGCCAAAGAGAAAACAGGGTCCTTGGAGGCGCTGCCACAAAGACCTTGGTCGAGAGCCATATTAGCATACTCTCTGGCCGTACGTCCCGGTTTCGCTCTTATGAGGTCGGGAAAGACCTTTTTAGAGCCCGTAATACGTTTCTGCATTTTATCTTCTCCTTAGGTGAATTTGTTATATTATAATATAGAATTAAAGTTTTGTCAATAATATAGGTATTAGGTTTATCCAATATAATTATTGCTAGCTAAAAACTGAGAGGGTAAACCGCTTGTCTCTAGGGAAGCATTGCCATTGACAACTGCTCATTTCTATGAGAAAATGAGAAATAAGACATCTGATATCTAACAAAAGAGGTAAGCATATGAGTGAGAGAAAAGTAGCTGATGTGGTGCTTCGTCCGAAACGTCAGGTAACTCTTCCAAAAGAGATATGTAACCAGCTAGGCATCGAGCCTGGTGACGTGCTGGAATTGATGGTTGAAGACTCCGCTCTTATTGCCAGGCCAAGAAAAAGCGTAGCTCTGGAAGCGCTAAAGGAGATTCAACAGGCTTTCCAACGTTCTGGAATTACCGAAGAAGAACTTCAAGAGGCTGGGCGCCGGGTAAGGCAAGAAATAGCCAGAGAGCGATACAGTGCCAAAGTCTAAGCCTCGGGTTTTTCTGGACAGCAATGTAATTTTCTCAGGGCTTTATTCCTCTGAAGGAGCACCGGCCATCATCCTTGAGCATTTCGTCAAAGGAAATATAAGCGTGGTTGTGTCACAGCAGGTATTGGAAGAAGTGATTCGCACTGTTAAGGAGAAGCTACCTGATTTCCTTCCTGCCCTAAGGAGATTGCTGGTAAACACACCTCCCGAGGTGGCAGCCGACCCCAAATTGCCAGATATAAAGCGCTGGACAAAGAAACTACACCTTGGAGATGCGACTATCCTGGCGGCAGCAGTAACAGCTCAGTCCGATTACTTCATTACAGGTGATAGGCACTTTGTTGAGAATCCCGATATCGTCAAAGAGACAGGATTGACCATCGTTATGCCGGCACAGTTTCTAAAAATCATGGACCGTGATGAGGCATAGCAAAGTTTCTTCTTTCTCCCTTTTGGTAGGACGCCAGCAAATGCTGTACCGCCGGAATCAGCCCTTTCTTCTCAAAAATAAGTTCGGGAACTGTCCAGTGTCCCCCACCAGTTAGGTAATATCATTACCTTTCTTTGGCTTCAAGTTATTCATCCATCCCAAATATTTTCTGTAACCCACGTTCAACTGCTGGTAATAATATTACCCTACATATCGCGTTCAAATCTTT
>VGNY01000010.1 GCA_016865895.1 Chloroflexota bacterium
CGCTGCTCTACCAACTGAGCTACACCCCTATGTTGCTAAATTTCAAGTACCAAGTACCCCTGGGGCGATTCGAACGCCCGACACGCGGTTTAGGAAACCGCTGCTCTATCCTCTGAGCTACAGGGGCAGAGAGCTTAGTTTAATGACGTGACTTCTTGATTATGTACCCCTCAGGGGTACTATAGGCTTCAGGTCTTAATCCCGGCCGAGGTACTATGCTCTCATCTTCCTGTTCTTCTACCTCTCTTTCCTCCCTTTCAATCTTCTCCACAGCCTCAGCCTTTTTGGGAGGAGCGGTGATTTCCGGGCTTGCAATCGCAGCTTTCTTTGACCGTTGCTTCAGCTCACCTAATGCCGTATCTAAATCCTTGAGGATTTCGCTGATTCTGCTCTCAACCATTGCGCTAGCTTCCTCGGTAGCTAGATTCTCAATCTGAGTGACATAATCTTGGAGCTTAAAGCTATGCTCCTCCAGTTTTTTAATCTGGTCAGCCAGTTTCTTAGCCATAGCCTGTATCTCTGGAATCTCTGAATCGAGGAGATTCTTGATGATATTCTGGACTACAGCCCTGCGCTGCTTTTTAACCATTTTTTTCTAACCTTCCTCAATATTTTAGCGGAACTAGGTTCACCTACGGATACAATTTCTGTTGCGTCTTTCAGTTTCTCTTGCCGCTTTTCGCCCCGCCTGTGAACAATTATAACAATGGCGTATTTACAATGCAACAAGCCCTGTCCAGTTCTTGTCTGCCGTTGCGGGGACGAAGTGACGTGGCAATATCATCCCATTTCCCCGTCATTCTGATGGAGCGAAGCGACTGAAGAACCTCGGTGGTGCTTGGGCTGTGCAGAGATTGCTATGCGAGTTTACCCTGAACGAGAGATTCCTCCCCGTCGCTTCCTTCACTTCGTTCAGGACTCAGGGTCAGAATGGCAGGTGGTGAAGAGCTCAGAATGACGTAAAGCGAGGGGCTCAGAATGGCACTGGGCGAAGGGCTCGTAATGCCGGGAGGAAAAGGGTTGAAATGATAGAATAGAGGGTAGTTGCTCGACAAATCGGGGGCTTTTGGGGTTTTGAATTTGACTTTTACTCTGGCTTTACTTATACTATCACCCCATAGTCAATCAGGTTTCGGTGTTCGAGGGTTTATTAGATTGCCCGAGTAGCGCAATGGCAGCGCAACCGACTTGTAATCGGTAGGTTAGTGGGTTCGACTCCCCTCTCGGGCTTTTAGTCTAAGCTGGGAGGGGTGCCGGAGTGGACAATCGGAGCAGACTGTAAATCTGCCGCCTTAGGCTACGTAGGTTCGAATCCTACCCCCTCCACCACCTTTTTGAGAGTGTTTACTAATGTAGTGCGTCCCCCGATTTATCGGGGGATAGCCTCGCTATAGAAAGGCGACCCTAAAGGGTCGCACTACGTTGGGAAGGATTGTTCATAAACAATCCCCCTTTTTAGGTTTTGAGACTTTCGAAAAATAGTGTTATAATTTACGGCTATACTGTATAATGAACGAAAAGTATGCCCACATAGCTCAGCAGGTAGAGCACGTTCTTGGTAAGAACGGGGTCACCAGTTCGAATCTGGTTGTGGGCTGGGTAAAAAAGGAGGTTTTCTAAAATGGCAAAGAAGGTTTTTGAGCGTACTAAGCCCCATCTTAATGTGGGGACGATAGGCCACGTGGACCATGGTAAGACGACCTTGACTTCGGCGATCACCTTATGCTTGTCGAAGCAGACTGGTACGCAATTTCGGTCTTTTGATTCAATTGATAACGCTCCCGAAGAGAAAGCACGTGGCTTGACGATAGCTATCGCTCATATTGAATATGAGACTGCAAAACGCCATTATGCTCATGTGGACTGTCCGGGACATGCCGACTATATTAAGAATATGATAACCGGTGCAGCACAGATGGATGGGGCGGTATTGGTGGTTAGCGCTCCCGATGGCCCAATGCCTCAGACTCGGGAGCATATTCTTTTGGCTCGGCAGGTAGAAGTGCCCAGCATACTGGTGGCATTGAATAAGGTAGACATGATGGAAGATGAGGAGTTACTGGAGCTCGTGGAACTTGAAGTCAGGGAATTGCTTACTAAATATAAGTTTCCTGGGGATAAGACTCCTGTGGTCCGAGTGAGTGCCCTAAAGGCTTTGGAATGTGGCTGTGGAAAGCGAGACTGCCAGTGGTGTGGCAAAATCCTGCAATTGACGGATGCTATAGATGAGTGGGTTCCGCTTCCCGTGAGAGCTAAAGATAAACCGTTCTTGATGCCGGTAGAGGACGTTTTTGGCATTAAAGGACGAGGCACCGTGGCTACCGGCAGGGTAGAGCGCGGTATAGTTAAGACGGGCGACGAGATTGAAATCGTGGGCATAAAGGAGACGCGAAAAACAGTGGTAACGGGAGTGGAAATGTTCCACAAGACCCTAGAGATAGGTGAGCCAGGAGATGCTGTAGGCTGCTTGCTCAGGGGTATTGAGCGCGAGGATGTAGAAAGAGGGCAGGTTCTGGCAGCGCCAGGTTCGGTTACCCCACATACTCACTTTGAGGGTGAGGTGTACGTGTTAACCAAGGAAGAGGGTGGCCGACATACCCCATTTTTTAACGGCTATAAGCCTCAGTTCTATATTAGAACCCTGGATATTACCGGGACTGTGGAGTTACCCAAAGGTGTGGAAATGGTCATGCCCGGTGATAACATAAAAATGACCATAAAGCTTATTTACCCTGTAGCATTGGAAGCGGGGTTACGTTTTGCTATCAGAGAGGGAGGCAGGACTGTCGGAGCTGGAGTTATCGGTAAAATACTCGAATAATCATGGCTAAGAAAGGCGAACTGCGTGGTGTTATCCATCTGGCGTGCACTCAGTGCCAGGAGAGAACATATACCACTGACAAGAATAAGAAGAATGACTCTCAGCGATTGGAGTTAATGAAATATTGCCCTCGTTGCCGCAGCCATGTGCTCCATCGGGAGACTAAGTAATCTTTGACCAAGAAGAGCCAGCCCCAAATTATTAAGCCCAAGAAAAGGTCTCGTTTTGCTTTCTTTGGTGATGTTATAGGTGAACTGAGGAAGGTGGTCTGGCCATCGAGGCAGGAGACTTTGCGCCTGACAGCCATGGTGCTGGGTGTATGTATTGCTATGGGGCTTCTTTTGGGGGCTCTTGATTACGGCTTTGCTGAACTGGTTGCCAAGGTGCTCTTAGGTGGGGGATGACTTATGAAGAATGGCAGTAAACAGTGGTATATAGTACATACTTACTCTGGTTACGAAGAGCGCGTACAAAGGGCTCTTGAACAACGAGTCAAGTTTATGGATGCTGAGGATAAGATATTCAAGATAGAGATACCTAAAGAGGAGGAAATTGAGATAAGAGGTGGGCAGCGGCGCACGGTGGCCAAGAAAGTCTTTCCTGGGTATGTCATGGTTCAGATGAAGATGGATGATGACAGTTGGAACGTGGTGCGCAATACACCTGGCATAACCGGCTTTGTTGGTAGCGGCAACAAACCAACGCCTCTGTCTGAAGATGAGGTGAAGGCTATCTTAAAGAGAGCTGAAGGTTCCCCTCAGGTTAAAGTGGGTTTCAGGAAGGGAGAGAGCGTTCGCGTGGTTGATGGTCCTTTCACCGACTTTGTCGGTGTGGTTGACGAAATCAATGTAGCAAAAGGCAAGGTGAAAGTAATGCTAACCCTTTTTGGACGGGAAACGTCTGTGGAACTCGATTTTTTGCAGGTACAGAGGTTATAGATGGCGAAAAAGGTTAAAGCGATTATAAAACTACAGATTGAAGCTGGAAAAGCCACCCCAGCCCCACCAGTAGGGCCGGCTTTAGGGCAGCATGGGGTCAATATTATGGCTTTCTGCAAGGAATATAACGACCAGACTAAATCCCAGGAAGGTTCCATTGTGCCGGTGGAGATAATTGTATACGAAGACAGGTCATTCACTTTTGTTACTAAGACACCCCCAGCGTCTGACTTGTTGAAACGAGCCTTGAGTATTGAGAAGGGTAGTGGTACAACTGGCCAGCAGAAAGTAGGTACAGTATCCCGTGAAAAGCTTTATGAGATTGCCAAACTCAAGATGAAAGATTTGAATGCTGTTGACCTTGAGGCTGCAGCACGAATCGTCGCGGGCACAGCTCGTAGTATGGGAATTGATGTGGAGTAGGCTATGGCAGTTCATGGAAAGAAATACAAAGAATCAGTCAAGCTTGTTAATAGAGAAAGTGCTTATCTGCCTCGCGAGGCTATCGAGATAGCTAAAAAGGCTGCCTTCGCTGGTTTTGATGAAACAGTTGAGCTGCATTTGAGGATGGGGGTCGACCCCCGAAGCGCCGACCAGCAAGTTCGTGGAATAGCTCTTCTGCCCAATGGATTGGGTAAGAAGGTTCGGATTCTCGTCTTTGCTCAGGGTGAAGCAGCTAGGGCTGCCGAAGCAGCTGGTGCTGAGTATGTAGGTGGTGATGACCTTGTTAATAAGATTGAGGGGGGCTGGCTTGACTTTGATGTAAGTATATCCACTCCAGATATGATGGGTAAGGTTGGGAAGTTAGGAAAGATACTGGGACGGAGAGGGCTGATGCCTAACCCTAAGTCGGGCACGGTGGTGGCCCCCGAAGACTTGCCGAGAGCTATTGCTGATGCGCGCAAAGGTCGGGTGGAATTCCGACTGGACAGGACAGCGATTATCCATGTTCCCATCGGAAAAATCAGCTTCGATGAGGCTAAATTACTAGAAAATCTGACTGCTCTGGTGGAGGCTGTGGTAAAAGCTAAGCCCAGCGGTGCTAAAGGACAATATATCAGGAGTGCTTTTTTGACCACCACGATGGGGCCTGGTATAAGGCTTGATTTGAAGCCATTACTAGCCTGATTTTGTTGCTGAGTTCTATTTAAAAATTGAATACTGGACTTTCATGCTGTGCTCATGACAGCAGGTGCCGGAAGGCTTAAAAATGTGCCTGCCGAGGTACGTTTAGTTTGGCTGCGTTTCTTTGTAGCTGAATTTAGGTCCTTGTGTCATGCACGAGGACCTTTTAATTTTAAGGAGTGTTGGAGATTGTTTACTAGTGTAATGCGAGGCTTTAGCCTTGCTATGGAGAAGCGACCATAAATGGTCGCACTACATTGAAAATAAATTATTTCTAGTTTCTAGGGGTGTGACATGTTGAAAAAAGAAAAAAAAGAACAAATTATAGATGAGGTAGCAACTAACTTATCTCGATGTACCATTGCTATAGCTACGGACTATCGTGGGCTTTCAGCTAAAGAAATGGTGCAGTTGCGCCGACGTTTGACTGAGCTTGGTATAGAGTACAGGGTGGTAAAAAACACGCTGACTCGGTTTGCTGCTGAGAGAGCAGGCAAAAAGCAGTTAGAGGCACTCTTGGCTGGTCCTGTAGCTATAGCTTTTGGCTATGATGATGCGGTTAAGCCGGCTCAGGTTTTGCGAGAGCATATTCGCTCCTCAGGCTCGGTGCTGCAAATCAAGGGCGGAGTTTTGGGTGATAAGCTGCTTACAGCCGAGGATATTTCTGCTCTGGCTACTCTGCCGTCGAGAGAGGTCTTGGTTGCTAGATTAGTCGGGCAGTTGCAAGCCCCACTGCAGATTTTACATGATGTGTTGAGCGCACCTTTGTGTGAGCTTTTGAATGTAATGCAAGCTAGAATTAAACAAGTTGAAGGAGGATAAAATGTCACAAAGTGAAATTGAATCAAGGCAACCGGAAGCAGAAGAGAAAGTCGAAGAGAAACCGAAAGTGAAAAAAGCGTCTAAGGCTAAAGAAGTTTCAGCGGAAGGAGCTAAAGCAATGTCAAAAGAAGAAATTATAGCTGCGGTTAAGAGCATGACGGTTTTGGAGCTAGCTGAGTTAGTGAAAGCTCTGGAAGAAGAGTTTGGAGTGACGGCAGCGGCACCAGTGGCGGTAGCTGCAGCGCCAGCGGTTGGGGGTGCCCCAGCAGCGGCAACCGAAGAGGAGAAGACGGAGTTCACTGTGATTCTCAAGGAGATTGGCGAGAATAAAATCGCTGTGATTAAAGCGGTGCGTGAGATGACCACCTTGGGGTTGAAAGAGGCTAAAGACTTGGTAGAAAGTGCCCCTAAACCTGTTAAAGAGGGTGTCAACAAAGAAGAAGCGGCGAATATCAAGAAGAAGTTGGAGGAAGCCGGGGCTAAGGTGGAAGTCAAGTAGTTGTACGAGATTAATTTTAGTTCGGGTAGCGTTACAGACGGCTTAAATTTTTAAGCGGTTAAGTGGTCTGGCAAAGCTCGCCAAAGGTTTTTTGGCATTGTGGGAGGGCTGACCTTTGGGCGAGCTTTTCATTGCTGGTCATCAATGCTATGATTGTTTCCCGGTGTTGCTGTGCCGCTTTCTTGAGTGGGTTGTTGTGGCACTTCGACATATGCTTGCCGGCCCAAAATGATGATACCTATAGCCGATATTATGACCGTGATGAGGATAATGGCCACAATGACGTCAGGATAGACCCAAGCATCAGGAATACCGGAACTGAATACTATTTGAGCCATCACAGCTGCTGACAGACCTCTGGGCAACATGGTTGTCAACAGGCCTGAGTTGGCTACCAGGGTTTTGTTACCTAAGCAACTCAATAGTACAGCAAAATATCTGCTGAATAAGAGCAGGAAAGACAAGATAAGAGAGAGGATAATGAGGACAGGTTGATTAAATGTGATGATAAGTCCCAAATAGATGAAGAAGAAGGTCTTTATGAAGAATGAGGCTTGAGAGTGGAATTTCTTCATTATTTCGGTTGTCTCAATCGTTCGTTTGATGGTGAATAATTTGGGTATCGTGATACCGTTTCCTAGTACCAGACCAAATGTCAGGGCGAAGATGACGCCACTGCCGCCAATATACTCGACCCCAAAGTAAAGGACAAAAACGACAGCCAGGGTTAGAATGTCGTCATATGTTTCATTTTTCAGTCTGGTAAGCAGCCAAAGCCATAGAATCCCGGCTACGACTCCTAATGCAGCTCCGAGAGAGAACTCTATGGCTATGTATTTGGCCGCCGTTGTAAAGGCGTTGTTGTCGGCTGTACCTGCGGTCATTATTTCCAGAATGACAAAGGCGATAACGATAACTAATGCACCGTTGAGAGCTGATTCCAGGTTCAGGAGTGAGGAGACTTCGCTGGGGGCTCTAACTCGCCTAATCAATGGCATGACTATGGAAGGGCTGGTGCCGCTTATAATAGCACCAAGCAACAAGCTATTCAGTAGTCCCCAGTCTAGAACGTAGTAAGCGAAGGCTGTTGTCACTGCCATGCTGAATCCGATACTCAGAAAGACCAAAAGCAGCGCTCGGTGTGCGGTGCGCAAGATTGTGCCGGGGTGTAGGTTCAGGCCGCTGTCAAATAGAATGATTACCAGGGCCAAAACAGCTATTAGATGTGAGGCCGGAGCCAGTTGGGCAGGGTTGACGATATAGAAAACTGGCCCCATGAGGTAACCCACTGCAATGAGTATTAATATGTCAGGGATGCTGGTTTTTCGGAACAGGTAATCAGCCAGGAAGCCGATAATCAAAAGCAGCCCCAACAGCCCTAGAATATGTGCGGCTGTCATCTGCCCTTTTGTGGCTCCATTATGCTTGAGCGAAGGTGGTCATACATTGCCTGGCTATCTATTGCATTCGAAATTTGCTAGCCCTTCAAAAGTATATAGCAAAATCTTGGCCTCGACAAGACGTCTAACTTGTTATCCTGCACTAGCCAGTTAAACCCAAATGTTGTAAGATTTGTTTACCAGATAACAAGAGGAGGGATTAGCATGGCTGAAGCGGAATTTTATGAATTGACTGCCAGTGTAATATCTCAAAAGGGCCATTGTGCTCTCAACCACAAGGTTGGCGATGAATTTCGCATTGGTGACAAGACTCCTGCAGGCATGTGCCCCTGGGCATTTTACGCCTTGTTTCCTTTTATCTCGGTTCTTCAATTCGGCGGTTCTTTCCCCTGGGAAGAGGACCGGGATAAGACCGTAGTCGCCTGTCCTGACCCGGCAAACCCCGTCATCTTTGAATTGAAGCGCTTGCGGACATAACCGTTACTTAGCAGGAAGGGGGTATGAAGATGGCGAAGTCAGACGATTTTGCTTTTCTTGATGCCACCGCTCAGGCTGAGCTGGTGAGAAAGAGAGAAGTTAAGCCATTAGAGCTAGTAGATGCGGCTATTAAGCGGATTGAGCGGCTAAATCCTACTCTTAATGCTGTGGTTACGCCCATGTATGAGCAGGCGCGTACCACAGCCGCAGGTAAGTTGTCCAAGAGGCCTTTCACCGGCGTACCATTTCTGATTAAAGATATTGTGGCTTCGTGTGCTGGGGTACGCATGACGCTAGGGTCAAGTTTTCTGCGGGATTTAGTACCGCCGAGGGACAGTGAACTTGTAGTGCGGTTGAAACGAGCCGGGTTGATTATATTAGGAAAGACTAACACGCCGGAGCTGGGGCTTTTGCCGACGACCGAGCCTCGCTTGTTCGGGCCTACTCATAATCCCTGGAATACAAGCCGAACTGCTGGCGGCTCCAGTGGAGGCTCGGCAGCTGCGGTAGCTGCTGGCTTTGTTCCAATAGCTCATGCTAATGATGGTGGTGGCTCAATTCGGATTCCGGCTTCGTGTTGTGGACTCTTTGGCCTTAAGCCTACAAGAGCACGAAATCCTCTGGGACCTAGTTTTGGCGATATGATGGGTGGACTCGTAGTTGAACATGGTGTAACCCGCACGGTTCGAGATAGTGCTGCGTTGCTTGATGCCACTTCGGGTCCAGATTTGGGTGACCCCTATTGGGCTCCGCCGCCGAAGCGCCCGTTCTTGAAAGAGGTAGGTGCTGAACCTGGGCAACTCCGTATTGCTTTTACCACTAAAGCTGCTACTGGTGTCCCAGTGCATGCTGATTGCGTCAACGCAGTTCGTGATGCTGCAGCGCTATGTGCTGACCTGAAGCATGAGGTAGTTGAGGCATCTCCGAAGGTTAATGGTGAGTTGGTGGGCCGTGCTTTCATGATTATCTGGTCGGTGGGCTGTGCCTGGACTATAGATGGTGCTGCTACGGCACTGGGTCGAAAAGCCGTCCGGGACGAGTTTGAACCGGCCACATGGGTGATGTATGAAATCGGGCAGCGACAGAGCGCACCAGCTTATCTGGGAGCTGTGACAATGCTCCAAGGCATAGCCCGTGATTTTGCCCGCTTTTTTGTTGATTATGATATCTTGCTTACTCCTACTCTTGCTGAACCACCGTTACCCCTCGGGTCGTTTGATTCTCCACCGGAAGCCCCGCTACAAGCGCAACGCCGTGCTGCGGCTTTCTGTCCCTTCACACCGATTTGTAATATAACAGGGCAGCCAGCTATGTCGGTGCCACTTTTCTGGAATGAAAATGGTTTGCCGATAGGGACTCATTTTGTTGGCCGCTTTGGTGACGAGGCTACTCTTTTTCGTCTCGCAGCACAACTTGAGGCAGCACGGCCATGGGCGGACCGTCGCCCATCGATGTCAGTATGAAAATTCGTGTGTAGTTGCAACCCTGCAGGATTGATTAGTGAGACTAAAGCCAACTATATGTTTTTGGCTTGACAAACCCCCATCATTCTGTATACGCTTACACCAATTTAGCTGTGGTTTTATCGCTGGTTGAACAAATGACTGCAGTGCTTGAGTTTAGGTGGTAATCTGGGTATATGGAAGAAGGTCAGCGCTACAAAGTACTTTACAAGATAGCTCATGAACTCAATTCCAATTTAGCACCTCAAGAGGTACTGCGAACTATTGTGGAGACTATCTGCGATGCGGCTGGCGCAAAAGGTTGTTCACTTATGCTGTTGACTCCGGACCGAGAGCAGTTAATACATACTGTAGCGCATGGGTTAAGTGACTGGTATGTTCGAAAAGGGCCGGTGAGGGTAGATGCTGCTATGGCGCAGTCACTTGACGGCAAACCGGTGGCGATAATCGATGCTACCACTGACAGCCGTGTTCAGTACAGGGAGCAGGCGAAAAAGGAAGGTATAGTGTCTATGCTCTCTATTCCTCTTATGCGGCGTGGTCAAGTTATTGGTATTTTGCGCATCTATACCTCACAACCGCGCGATTTTACTGAACAGGAGATAGACTTTTTTGGCGCTCTGGCTAACCTGGGCGCTGTTGCTCTGGAGAGGGCGGAGTTGCTGGAGGAGGAGAAGAAGCGATTTCTTCACTTTGTCAGTATTGCTGCCCATGATTTGAAAGCGCCTCTTTCTGCAATACAGAGTTTTTTGGGAGTGATACTTGGTGGCTATGCCGGTGAGTTGAATGAAAAGCAAAAACACATGATGGAAAGAGCAAGTCAGAGGATTGCTGAGCTGCTTAACCTTATCAGCAATCTGCTGGATATCCCTCGTATTGAGATGGGGCAGTTGGTTCAGGAGATGACGGAGGTATCGCTGGGCAAAATAATAGATAGTTTTGTTGAGGAAGGTTCTAGCCTGGCGCAGCAGAAGGGGATAAAATTCTCGGCTCAAGTACCTCAAGAGTTATCTTGTGTATATGGTTCTCCGACCAGGTTACAGCAAGTGATAACCAACCTTGTGAACAATGCCATCAACTATACTGACCAGGGTGAAGTTGTCCTGCGAGCTATAGAAACAGATAACGAGATTTTGGTTGAAGTGGCCGATACAGGGTGTGGGATTCCCTCCGATGACTTACCAAAGGTATTTCAGGACTTCTTCCGAGGTAGCAATGTCGGCCCTAAAGGTACTGGTTTGGGATTATCCATCTCCAGGAGGATTATAGAAGCTCACGGGGGCAAGATTTGGGCCGAGAGTCCCTGTGCTGAAACCGGTAAGGGAAGTAAGTTTTGCTTCACGCTCCCGAAAAAGGTAAAGGTGGCTATGTAGTTTTTGAGGTATATAGTTTGAGAGGTTTTGCGTTCGCACATATAGGAATATGGATTTATTGTGCTGTTATTTGATATAATTCGCCGAAGCTTACGAGCCGATGATAGGTAAGAAGGTTCTAGTAGTTGATGATGACCCTGATATTTTAGATGCTGTGAGCATGATTCTGGAGGCGCAGGGCTATGAGGTGGTCTTGGCTCATGATGGTGTGGAATGCTTAGATAAGCTCATTACAGAAAAGCCAGATATAGTGATACTCGACCTTCTGATGCCTAAGATGGACGGCTTTGCTGTCTATAAGGAGCTCCAGTCTCCCAAGTGGGCCGAGTACCGTGATATCCCTATCCTCATCTTGAGTTCGGTGCGGGAGGAGGCTAGCCGCCGTCGCTACGAATTGGAAACAGGTCAAGAGCTTAAAGCGGACGAGTATATAGAAAAACCTATATTACCCGGTATCTTACTTGACTGTGTGGAAAAGCTGCTTAAACGAAGGCAGCGGCTCTAATCCGCAATGAAATGCTTTGAGGAGGTGACAAGATAATGGAGCGCAAAAGTAAGGTTCTTCTTGTTGATGATGATAAGGACTTTGTGGAAGCAACTAAACTGGTCCTGGAGAGCAAGCCCTATGAAGTGATAGTTGCCTATGATGGGGATGAAGGATTGGCGAAAGCGAGGAAAGAAAAGCCTGATTTGATTATATTGGACATCATAATGCCTGTCAAGGATGGGTTTAGCGCTGCTGAACAGCTTAAAAAAGACCCTGAGCTTGGTAAAATCCCCGTCATAATGTTAACCAGCTTCTCCCAAAAGATGGGTGAGACTTCCCTGAGTGTCAGTCAGGGCCTTACACTCGATACCGAGGACTACGTGGACAAGCCAGTAGCTCCTGAAGAGCTGCTGAGGAGAGTGCAAAAGCTGCTTAAGAAGTAGCTACTCGAGCCGTTTTTCTTTTCTCAGCGGCAGTTTTTTTGTCAGGGAGCTTAGCATGTATGTCTCTTAATCTTCTTGCGATAACTCTCACCAGGCTTTTCATCACCTCATAGCCAAGCACATGGTTTCGGTCCATCAGCTCGTTTAGCTCAGCGCCTGATACCGATATTACGGTGGAAGGCCTGACACAGATTGCCGACATATTCCGAGAGTGGGGTGGTATCAATGATGACCAGCCGAAAACATCTCCTTTGGTAACTGTATCGACCCGCACAAGTGTCAGCTTTTTTTCACCTTCTTGATGTAACGCAACCGCAAGGCTTACTGTCCCCTCCTCCACAATGTAGAAATCCTTTGCATCAGTATCTTCACGAAATATGACTTGTCCTGTTCTATAGTTGTGTCTGTGCCAGGAAGGTAGGCTCGCTATCTTTTCCAGGTCGCTGTCGCTAAGTCCTACGAATACTTCGCATCGTTTAAGTATTTGAACCAGGTTCATTCGGGAATCCCTTTGATATTATTAATGGGAGGCATTTTGGCGTTGATTGAGATATTATCCTCACGGAACCATTATAGCTAGCAAACATAAAGAGGTAAAGTCAAGGAGGAACTGCACTGCTTGGCAAAAGGCTGCTATGCTGCGCCCCCCCCTTTTTTGACACATGCTTGAGGATGTAGTAAACTCATTCGCTAGACTCCGAATAGGAGACGAGCAGCTGCTGTAGAATGGGAATTGGCTGTTTCTGCTATAAGGCCGTATCTAAGATATTTATGTTGTTGCATACTGAGTGTGGCTGAAGGCCTGAGTGAGCGGGTTGTGGTTGTGGCTCTTCGGTGGCTGACCTTGTGTGGTAGATTAGCGTAGAGAAGAGGCGAAATTGGAGGCAATTACTATCACGCTCAACGGGCGGGAGATAAGTGGCCAGCCCGGGATGACCATCTTGGACTTGGCCCAGGAGGCAGGCGTACAAATCCCCACTCTTTGCCATGACCCTTATCTTGACCCTGTTGGTGCCTGCCGCATTTGTATAGTGGAAGATGAGCGGTCGGGTGTCTTGATGGCTTCTTGCGTTACTCCTATAGCACCAGGGATGGTAATTAGCACTCAATCGCCACGGGTGCTGGAGCGCCGGAGGACCATAGTCAAACTCATGCTGGCTAGCCATCCCGATTCCTGTCTTGTGTGCGATAAAGGTAACCGTTGCCAATTGCGCAAAGTTGCCGCAGACATGGGCGTTGGGCTGGTAGAATTCCAGAGGATTCCCCAACTATCAACTATCGAGGAGGTTAATCCCTTCATTGAGAGAGATTTGAGTAAGTGTATCCTTTGTGCCAAATGTATCCGAGCGTGTCAGGAGCTAGTTGGTGAAGGTGCTATTGATTATCTTGGCCGCGGGTTTATCTCCAAGCCGGCAACGTTTGGTAACCTGCCGTTAGAAAAGTCCGAGTGCACATTTTGTGGAACATGTGTAGCAATATGTCCCACAGGTGCCATCATGGAGAAAGAGAAAACTTATAGGGGGACGACTACGACAACTGTCCGTACAACCTGTCCGTATTGTGGCTGCGGCTGTGGCATTTATTTGGAGGTAAAAGACAACCATTTGGTACGAATCAGACCTGATGGGGATAATCTGCTGAATCATGGTACCCTTTGTGTCAGGGGGAGCTACGGCTGCGATTTTGTGCATAGCCCAGAGAGACTAACCAGCCCAATGATTAAGGTGAATGGCAACTTTGAGGCAGTGACATGGGATGAAGCCTTGAGCTCGGTGGCTGATGCATTTAAGCGAATAAAAGAGGCTCATGGCTCTAACAGCCTGGCTGTCTTCGGTTCGTCCAAATGCACCAACGAAGAGAATTACTTGCTACAAAGGTTTGCCCGATGTGTGCTAGGTACCAATAACATTGACAACGGCGGCCGGCTATACAGTACTGCCAGTGATATAGGGCTTTGGGAGACTATCGGTTATCACGGTACCACGAGCTCTCTTGATAGCCTGGAACGGTCTCAGGTGATATTAGTCATTGGAGCTAATCCGTCCTCCTCAGCGCCGCTGGTGGAGTATGCTATCAAGCGTGCTGTTAAACGTAAAGGCGCCAAGTTGTTGTTGATAGACCCCGCGGGAACGAAGCTTGCCTCGTGGGCGCATCTCTGGATTAGACCTAAAGTCGGTACGGATGTGGTTCTTTTAAACGGTATGGCCAAGGTAATTATTGATGAAGAGTTGTTCAATAAAGATTACGTGTCTAAGAAAACAGACAACTTTGAGACATTGGATAAGGCTTTACAGGCATATACCATGGACTATGTGGAGCAAATTACAGGAGTTAAAGTGAAGGAGATACGCCATGTCGCTCGGCTCTTCGCCGAGGCTGACTGTGCTTCCATAGTCTATGGTAACGGTATCACCCAATATGTTAATGGGGTAAGTAGTGTGGTTGCTTTGGCGAACTTGGCGATGTTGACTGGATGCATTGGGGATAGTGGGGGTGGCATCTACGTGCTGCAAAGGGAAAATAATGGGCAAGGGGCCTGCGACATGGGCACCCTCCCCGATTTTCTCCCAGGCTATCAGAGTCTGAAAGACGCTCAAGCCAGGGAGAGATTCGAAGCCCGATGGGGATGTCACTTACCTACTGATGCCGGGTTATCAGCCCTGGAGATGGTTATTGGGGCAAAAGAAGGCAAAATAAAGGGAATGTATATTGTGGGTGAAAATCCAGTGGTCAGTTTCCCCAATTCGAACCTTGTGAGGCAGGCTCTGGAATCATTGGATTTCCTGGTGGTGCAGGATATGTTTCTTACTGAGACGGCGAAACTGGCGAAGGTGGTCTTGCCAGCTGCTAGCTTTGCTGAAAAAGAAGGAACGTTTACCAATTTTGATGGCACAGTGCGGAAGTTACGAAAAGCCTTGGAGCCATGTGGAGGTAGCTTGCCAGACTGGGAAATAACACTTCGGCTGGTACAGAAGATGAACTATCCGATGCTGTATTTTTCTCCTCAGGAAATGATGGACGAAATTGCAGAATTGGTTCCTTTGTATCAGGGCGTGAATTATGCTGATTTGGAGAAGAAAGGGCGGCATTCTCCTAGGCGTCAATTTTCCGGCACACTCGGGCATTTTTCTCCAGTCGAGTATATTTCACGGCCTGATAGTTTGGATAATGGGTATCCTTACACCCTGTTGACTGGAACTATCTTGTATCAATTCGGCACTGGTTCCAGGAGCTCGAGATCTTCACGCTTGAAAAAATTCTCACCGGAAGCTTTTGTTGAAATCAGCAAGGCTGACGCTAAAGGTCTCAAAGTCAAAGACGGCGACAAAGTCAGGATAGTATCGTCTGTTGGCGAGTTGGTGACTTCGGTTAAAATCACTGACATGCTTAATAAAGGGATGATTTTTATGCCTCTCTCATTTCCAGAGAGTTCGGTCAACGGACTTTTTGACATTGTATTAGCTCCCAGAACGAAATCCCCAGCTTTAAAAACATGTTCGGTAAGGCTGGAAAGGATTGGAAGCTGTGCCTGAGACTAAAACAAAACCCGGGCTTAATTTGGCGCGGATAGATGAGCTTATCACTGAAGGTCGGGAGCAGAAGTGGGCTTTGATTCCACTCCTTCAGAAAATACAGGAAGAGTTTGGATATATCCCTCCTGAGGTGGTGCAGCCTATCGCTAGGGCTTTGGGCTTATTTCCAGCACAGGTACAAGGAGTGATTACCTTCTATGCACAGTTGTATACCAAACCACAAGGGAGGAAAGTTGTCAGGGTATGTCGGGGGACAGCGTGCCACGTACGAGGTGGGAAAACGATATTGAAATTGGTGAAACAGCATCTGGGTCTTGAAGAAGGTGAGACTACTCCTGATTATGAATATACATTGGAGACGGTTGCCTGCATAGGGGTTTGTGCTCTGGCCCCCAACATAGTCATTGGTACGACGACCTACGGGCACATGAATCCCAAAAAAGTAGCCCAATTATTTGGTGAGGGAAAGGGTGCGGAATAGTATGTCAGAGCAGAAGGTCGTTTTTGTTTGCCAAGGCACGGGCTGTGTTTCAGGCGGCTCAGATGCTGTTTACGATGCACTCAAATCAGAGGTAGAGCGGCAAAGATTGGCGGGTGTTGAAATAGACTTCACTGGTTGTCATGGCTTTTGTGAGCAGGGTCCCAATGTAGTCATCGAACCTGAGGGTATTTTCTACACCCACGTAGAGCCGGGGGATACGCCCGAGATTGTTAGCTCCCACCTGAAAGGTGGCAAGCCGGTGGAACGCCTCTTCTATCGTGACCCTGTTACAGGTCAAAGTATACCGTATTATTCAGAAATAAACTTCTATAAAAAGCAGCAACGTGTCATCCTGCGTAATTGTGGTCACATTAATCCGGAGAAGATTGACCACTATATTGCTAGTGGAGGTTATAGAGCGCTCAGGAAGGTTATCCTTATCACACCTGACGAAGTCATCGAAGAAATCAAGAAGTCTGGGTTGCGTGGTCGGGGTGGGGCTGGTTTCCCTACCGGGCGAAAGTGGGAGTTTTGCCGGAACTCACCTGGCGGCACGAAGTACGTCATTTGTAATGCTGACGAAGGTGACCCTGGTGCCTTCATGGACCGCTCTATCTTGGAAGCTGACCCTCATTCTGTTATCGAGGGTCTAACGATTGCTGGATATGCCATAGGTGCCAGGGAGGGGTACATTTATGTGCGTGCTGAATATCCGTTGGCGGTGAAGCGATTTCGTATTGCTCTAGAGCAAGCTAAGAAAAAGGGTTTTCTCGGTGACAATATTCTTGGCTCGCACTTCTCTTTCATAATTCATGTCAAGGAAGGTGCTGGTGCCTTTGTTTGTGGTGAGGAGACAGCACTGCTTGCTTCTATTGAGAGCAAAAGAGGCATGCCTCGCCCTCGTCCACCCTTCCCAGCACAGTCTGGTTTGGATGGGAAACCCAGCAATATCAACAACGTGAAAACGCTGGCTTCAGTCCCTGTCATTATTGATAAAGGTGCTGAGTGGTTCGCCAGCTTAGGCACTGAGAAAAGCAAGGGGACTGCTGTTTTTGCTCTTACTGGTAAGATTGCCAATAGCGGCTTGGTGGAGGTGCCGATGGGTACTCCGCTTGCTACTGTTATCTTCGATATCGGTGGTGGTATCCCCCGTGGTAAGAGGTTCAAAGCAGTACAGACGGGTGGCCCCTCAGGCGGGTGTATCTCAACCCAGTTCATAGATACCACGGTGGACTATGATTCTCTGGCTCAGTTAGGCTCCATTATGGGGTCTGGTGGCATGGTGGTTATGGATGAGGCCACCTGTATGGTTGAGGTGGCTCGCTATTTCTTGAGTTTTACTCAAGATGAGTCCTGTGGGAAATGCGTCCCTTGCCGTTTGGGAACAAAGCAGATGCTAGAAATTTTGACCCGAATCACTCAAGGGAAAGGGCGCGATGCAGATATGGATACTCTGCTTAATATAGCCAGGACAGTCAAGGAGTGTTCACTGTGCGGCCTGGGTCAGACCTGTCCCAACCCTGTGCTGACAACAATTAACTATTTCAGGGATGAGTATGAAGCTCACATAAAAGAAAAAAAGTGCCCCGCCGCAGTGTGTGACTCCTTGATGGTATCGCCGTGCCAGCATACTTGCCCGGTTGGAATTAACATTCCTAAATATGTTGCCCATATCGCTGCCGGGGAGTATCTAGAGTCTATTGAAACAATCAGGGACCGGAATCCGTTTCCAGCGATATGCGGGCGCATCTGTCATCATCCCTGTGAGGGCAGGTGTCGTAGGGGTGAGCTTGATGAGCCTGTAGCCATCAGGTCGCTGAAACGGTTTGCTGCCGATTGGTACTTTGACAATTTGGCTGAATTACCTCCACCCACGCCTTTCCCTAGAACTAAATCTCAGAAAGCGGCAGTGGTAGGTGCTGGTCCTACCGGACTTAGTTGTGCTTATTACTTAGCCCAGATGGGTTACGGAGTTACCGTTTTTGAGGCTTTGCCTGTTGGTGGGGGCATGCTCTCTGTGGCTATACCTGAATTTCGATTGCCTCGTAAAGTTATTCAACAGGAGATTGAATATATCGCCAAACGTGGAGTTGACATAAGATATGACATGCCAATCGGGGTGAGCTACACTGTGGACGACCTTCTTAAGAAAGATGGTTACTCGGCCGTGTTTATCGCTGCTGGAGCTCAGAGAAGCCAGCGGATAGGTATACCTGGTGAACTGGAGGATGTCGAGGGTTTCCATTATGGGCTGAGGTTCTTGAGGGATGTCAAAGTCGGAAAACAGGTTCGAGTCGGGCATAGAGTGGCGGTTATTGGGGGTGGGAATGTGGCTCTTGATGCTGCGCGCACAGCTCTCCGTCTTGGTGCTGATGAAGTCAGCATCTTCTATCGCCGGTCGCGGGAGGAAATGCCGGTGACCGAGGTGGAATATGATGAGACAGTAGCTGAGGGCATTAGCGTTAATTTTCTGGTCAGTCCTACGCGCATAGTCAGTGACAATTGGAAGGTTACCGGCTTGCAGTGTAGTCGTATGCAGTTGGGCGAGATGGATGTCAGTGGGCGCCGTAGACCGGTGCCGATTCCGGGCTCAGAATTTTTCGCTGAAGCTGATACCGTAATTGCTGCGGTTGGCCAAGCTCCTGACCTATCGTTTTTACCGCCTGACAGCGCTCTCGAGCGGACACGCTGGGAGACACTGGCTGTTGACAATAATACCTTGGCTACTAATGTCCCCGGTGTCTTCGCTGGCGGTGACTTTGTCACCGGCCCAGGCATGGTCATAGATGCTATTGCCGCTGGTAGGAGAGGGGCTTTAGCTATAGATAAATACCTTAAGGCGGATACCTCAAGGGTAGAGATGTATGACCTGAAGACTGAGGTCATTGTGGAAGCTGCCACTAAGGTAGAGGAAGAAACATGGGAAGCGCAGCCGCGGCTGGAAGTGCCGACACTTCCCACCGAAAAAAGGAAACACAGCTTTGATGAGATAGAGCTTAGCTTCTCAGAGGAGAAGGCGAAGCATGAGGCTAAGCGGTGCTTGAGGTGCGACCTGGAGCGATGATGACTGGGATTGCTCGGAGGAATGCTCTATTGGTTAATTAGGAGGGTGTGACGATGAAATCTATCACTAAACAGAAGTCTTTTGATGAAATCAGAGAGCAATTGGAAGGATTAGACAGGGTTTACATCATTGGCTGTGGTACTTGTGCCACCATGACAAAAACTGGGGGTATAGAGGAAGTTCAGGATATGAAGGACCGTCTTCAGGAACTGGGTAAAATTGTTACCGGCTCGACGGTTATCCCTACCGCTTGTGATGAGATGACGGAAGTTGCTCTCAAAGAGAACAATGGAGCCATCAGTAGTTCGAACTGTATTCTGGTCATGTCCTGTGCCTTGGGGGTGCACAAAGTCAGTTGCTATATTGATAGATTTGTCATTCCGGCGCTGGATACGCTATTCATCGGCTTGGAGGATGAGCCAGGCAACTTTCATGAAGTCTGTGCCCAGTGCGGTCAGTGTGTTTTAGGTCAAACTGCTGGTATTTGTCCGCTAACGGCTTGCCATAAGGGATTGCTAAACGGACCATGCGGCGGTACTAATAGAGGCAAGTGCGAGGTAGACATAACAAAGGATTGTGCCTGGACACTCATATATCAGCGACTGGAAGCACAGGGCAGGCTTGATATGATGCGCAAGTATCAGCCGCCCAAGAACTTCCAGGCGGCACCCAGGCCGCGAACGATCAAAATCGCATGAGGGGAAGGAGATGCTTATGGTAACACGCTTTAAAGAAGCTCTAAACTCCGGCAAGTTTGTAATAACCAGTGAGATTGGGCCACCTAAAGGTACCAACATTGAGAAGATGCACCATCACATTGACCTTCTCAAAGATAAAATTGTTGCCATGAATGTCACTGACCATCAAAGCTCGGTGATGCGTTTTCCTTCTATCGGTGGTTGTCTGGCGATTAAAGAGCATGGTGGTGAGCCGATACTGCAGATGACCTGCCGCGACCGAAACCGTCTTGCTCTTCAAGCTGAACTGCTTTTTGCCTATACTAGAGGTGTAAGGAATGTCCTCTGCCTTACCGGAGACGCTGTTCCAGTTGGTGACCATAAAGAGGCCAAGGGCGTCTTTGACCTGGATTCAGTTCAACTGTTAAAGGCTATCCGCCAGATGGAATCAGGTAAAGACCTTGGTGGCAATGACCTCGATGGGGCTGTTGAATTCTGCGCTGGGGCTATAGTCACACCAGAAGCTAACCCGATAGAACCTCAATTGCTCAAGTTTGAAAAGAAGGTCGAAGCTGGAGCTGAATTCTTTCAGACTCAAGCTATCTACGACCTGGATAACTTTGGCAAATTCATGAAGTATGCTCGGCAGTTCCCCGTCAAAATTCTGGCCGGGATAGTCTTGCTTACCTCGGCAAGGATGGCGAAATATATGACTGAGAATGTACCCGGCATCTTTGTGCCTCAGAACCTGATTGATGAGCTAGCCGCTGCCCCCAAAGGTGAAGCACTAAATAAGGGTATTGAGATCGCTGGCAGAATGATTGCCGCTCTGAAAAAGGATTCCATATGTGACGGAGTCCATGTTATGGCCATCGGCAGGGAAGAATTAGTTCCGGACATACTAGCCGCCGCTGGTCTTTGAACACTTCAAACAAACTATCGCAAAGACTTGCCAATTTCGGACAGGACAGCGCTGATGAAAACTATAGGTAGAATCTTGCTTGTTCTGGGGATGGTAGGGCTGCTGCTGACTCTGATATTTTGGCTTCCGGCAAAAATCAACCTACTCATTGTGGTGCTTATTTCTATAGTTTGCGTGGTGTCTATCTGGGGAGGGGGAAAGCTGTCTCTGGTAAGAGTAGAATCCAGGCAAGAGTCGATAAGCACGCATCAACCGATGACTCAGCAAGTTCAAGGAATGCAGCAAAGGGTCACCTGTTCTAAATGCGGTGGGCAATGTGCCCATGGTCAGCGGTTCTGCGGAGCCTGCGGTTCGAGCCTGGCATCTTATTGTCCCACTTGCGGTGCTGCTATTGCCGCCCCATCAAAGTTCTGTGGAAATTGCGGCACCTCGCTGGGTTGAAAAGTTGACACTAGACTCATTTACGGAGGGATTTGGAAATTTAGGCTGTCATTACGAGCCTTTCGTCCTATGTCATCGTGAGCCCTTCGCCTTCTGTCATTCTGAGCGTAGCGAAGAATCTCATACCGTTCAGGATAAACCCCGTGAAGAACTTGGAGACCCTTCGCTATTGCTCAGGGTGACAGTTAATGTTCAGGATAAACTCCGAGCGGCACCCCCTTACGCCCAACCCCAAGATTCTTCGGTCGCCCTTCCGTGGAAGGGCTCTCTCAGAATAACAGAAAGAGTCGAGATTGCCACGGCACTTTATGTCTTACAATGACGATTAGGAATATCTCCCGTTGATAGGTGGTGGTAGAGAAAAGGAGAAAGGTGGCTGTTGGGATTTTATATCAGGAAGGGCTGAAGGAATATGATTTCGGCCCGGGGCATCCTTTCCGCGGCGCGCGCTCTGAAGTGTTTCTCCAATTCTTGAGGCAGAATATTGCCGAGGATGATAATTATCGAATTCTAAAAGCCGCCCCTGCGACTGAAGATGACTTACTCTTGATTTGCCAGAAGGACTATATCGAGTTCACTGAAGGATACTTCAAAGCTGCAAATCTGGGTTTGACTTTCCCCGGCCGGTTCTATGACTATCACAGCATGGATAATATGCCTATTGGTAGACCGGGGAAGTTAGAAGAAGCGGCCAGACTGGTTATTGGGCAGGCTAAGATGGCTTGCGATTTGGTGCAGGCTGGCATATATAAGAAAGTGATTTCAGTTGGCGGTGGATTGCATCATGCCAGGCCTTCCTACGGGGAAGGATTTTGCCTGTACAATGATGTCGCTTTCTGTGGTTTCTATCTAATGCACCAGCACAAACTTGACAGGATTCTGATTCTGGACACCGATGCTCATGCCGGGAACGGGACTGCTGAGTATTTCTACGAGGAGCCAAAGGTATTGTTTATTGACCTGCATCAGAACCCGAGGACTCTTTATCCCGGAACCGGTTTTGCCCACCAAATCGGCGCTGGCGAAGGGAAAGGCTTTACCGTCAATGTCCCGATGCCAGTCGGTGCTGGCTATGATTCCTATCGGTTGGTTTTCGAGTCTATAGTGGAGCCATTGGCTCGGGAATTCAAACCTCAAATTATTGTTAGGAATGGAGGTTCTGACCCCCATTTTAACGACCAACTGACTGCATTGGGGCTATCGGTGAAAGGGTTTAGAATGATTGGGGAGAAGGTAAGGGAAATGGCGAAGGTGTGTGGTGATAAAGTCATTGACCTGATTGCTTCGGGCTATAATGAGAAGGTTCTGCCCTATGCCTGGCTGGCTTTGATTTCTGGATTGGCTGGCTTCAAGCTCGATGTATTGGAACCGGAGCCTATGCCTCAGCGATTTATGTCTGACACTGCTTTTATTCAGACACAGAAGGTGATAGAAGAGGTCAGGAGTAACCTTAAAGATTATTGGACATGTTTGCGGTAAAAGCTGTGCAGGAAGCTTTTTACCTGCTGGTATGTCACTTCTTGGATTAGCCATGTGTGAAGTGCTATACTCGAAGGTGGCAAGTTTCTTGCTGTAGGTGAATTACTATTAGGGGGGATAAGATGATAGATACCAAACTGGTAGATAACATTAGGTCTTATGGTACTTGCAAAGGTTCGGGGGAAGAAAGGCGAAAGATTCTGGTGGATGACATTGGGTTCAGAATAGGCGAGAAGGCGGAGTATGTCCTTATCACCGGCTGTTTTCAGCCTGAGGGGATGCCACACGTGATGCGGGCACTGAAGAATCTACTCGACCGTTTCCAGGTGGACTGTACGCTGCTGCAAAAGGAGTATTGCTGCGGCTGGATGCCACTGGGGCAGCCTGCGGTGATGGCCAAGAACGAGGATGACATCGCCAAGACGAAAGAGTTGGCCAGAGAGTTCATTTTGGAGAACTTCAAACAAGCTGAGGCGTTAGGGGCGAAGTCAATCGTCTTGTTCTGTAGCGCTTGTGAGCCTAATTATACCAACTGTCTGGGAGCTACTAAGCTGGAGGTCATCTCTTACAGTGGGCTCCTCGACCGCTATTTCACCGGTGGTAAGTTGAATTTGGAGCTGGACTATTATGCCGGGTGCTACAGATTTCGACGGCGGATAACCACCGAGCCAGTGGATGTTTCACCTGCGGTGCGAGTGCTCAACAAGATACAATGGCTCAAGGTGAACTATCTGGATACTAACCTGTGCTGCTACATACCGTCGCATCAGGAGCAGCTCATTGGTAGCCTGACAACTAAGACATTAGTCAACATCTGTTCCGGTTGCTACCACAGTCTCAGAGGTAAGCTACAGGAGAAGCCTGATATTCAAGTAAAGATGTTGCCCGAGGTGGTGTGGGAGTCCGTTCGAGACAGGTAGTTCCGCGTCATTAGTGTCTCTTTTTTGCCAAACTTCCTGAGTGAAAGGAGCTGAAAACATGGCGCAAGTGGTAAGGTTAATTGACCTGGTGAACTATCAGGAAGGCTCTATCGTCAGCAGGGAGATAATAAGCAAGCCGACGGGAACGGTAACCTTATTTGCTTTCGACGCAGGACAAGGCTTGAGCGAGCATACGGCGCCGTTTGATGCGTTGGTTTATCTCCTTGATGGTGAAGCGGAAATCGTTATCTCTGGTAAAGCTCATCGCTTGAAGGAAGGTGAAATGGTGATAATGCCAGCCAATCAACCTCACGCCCTGAAAGCAATAACAAAATTCAAGATGATTTTGACCATGATAAGATAGCAAAATGGATAAAACAAAGATAATTACCACCAGTTGCAGTCACGATTGCGGTGGGCGATGTATGCTCAAGGTGCATGTGCATGATGGCAAAATCGTCAGGATGGAGACTGATGATGGCGAGGAGCCTCAGTTCAGAGCCTGTCTCAGAGGAAGAGCCTATCGGCAGCGGGTCTATTCATCTGACCGACTGAGATTTCCGTTGAAAAGAGTAGGCCCACGAGGTGAAGGCCAGTTCGAAAAGATTTCCTGGGATGAAGCTCTGGATGCCGTAGCTAGAGAGCTAATCAGAGTCAGGGATACTTATGGCAATGCTAGCATCTTACTTCTCGGTGGGTCAGGAAGCCAGGCTGCATTGCATAGTGCTGGGGCAGTAGAGCGTCTATTGGCTAAATTTGACGGCTATACCCGGACCTGGGGTACCCCCTCTTTTGAAGGGGCACTGTTCGCCTCCATGGCAACTTATGGCACCATGATGACGGGCAATGCGAGGGAAGACCTGCTCCATTCTCAACTCATTATCATGTGGGGCTGGAATCCCGCCGTAACCATCTGGGATACCAACACGGCTTTCACCTTAGTTAAGGCCAAGGAAAAAGGTATCAAGATAATTTCTATTGACCCGCGTCTCACCGAGTCTACAGCGGTATTTGCTACTGAGTGGATTCCTATCAGGCCGGGCACTGATACGGCTATGTTTGTTGCTATGGCCTACGTGATAATCAAACGCGGATTCCAAAACCAGCAGTTTCTTGATAAATATACCGTTGGCTTTGATAAGTTCCGGGATTATGTTATGGGGGTAGAGGATGGCATATCCAAGACGCCTGAATGGGCAGAGAAGATAACCGGAGTGCCACGGGCTACAATCGAACGGCTAGCAATAGAATATGCAACCTCTAAACCGGCGGCGCTGATACCGGGCTGGGGGCCAGCTCGTGGTGCCAGAGGTGAGCAATTCAGTCGAGCAGCTTGTACCGTTGCTGCTATAACTGGCAATATAGGCGTAGAAGGTGGCTATGCTGGTGGATTCATGCGAGCTTTCCATAGTCGGCAGATGGGTATGCCTCGCGGGGCGAGAAATCCGGTGGAAGAAGGAACACCGCCGCGGCCGAATAGCTTGTATAGGTTGCGTGGCGCTGCCAAGCCTACCAGCGCCCGTATCCACAGCGAGAAGATATATGATGCTATACTCAGGGGCAAAGCTGGTGGCTATCCCTGTGACCCCAGGCTGGCTTATATTGTAGCTTCGAATTTTCTTTGCTCCCATCCCAACACCAATAGGGGTATAGAGGCTTTTAAAAGCCTTGAGTTTATCGTGGTACATGAGCAGCGGATGACACCTACTGCGAAGTTTGCTGATATACTGTTGCCAGTGAACACCTTTATGGAGCGAGAGGACGTAATTTCCCCCTGGCTCGGGTCACCTTACTATCTTTATATGGACAAGGCTATAGACTCAATGTACGAGTCTAAATCCGACCGTGATATCTGTGATGAGCTGGCACTCCGCCTTGGTATTACTGATTATAGAGAGGGTCGTACTGATGGGGAGTGGCTGAAGATAATCGCCGAGCGTACTGGTGACATTCCCGATTTTGAAGATTTCAAGAAGAGGGGGGTGGTTAAGCTCAAGGTGGATAAGCTGTTTGTGGCGTTCAAAGAACAAATCGAAGACCCGGTGGGTCACCCCTTTCCTACTCTTTCCGGTAAGATTGAAATCTACTGTGAGCATCTGGCAGAAATGGATAATCCGTCAATTCCGCCCGTTGCCAAATACCTGCAGGCGCCTGAAGGTTACGGTGACGCCTTGTCACAAAAATACCCTTTACAACTTCTGACTACCCACCACAAGCCGGCAACCCATACCACGATGGAGAAAATACCGTGGCTTGATGAGGTAGAGCCGAGGCGTGTCTGGATTAATACCAAAGACGCAGAGACGCGTGGCATCTGTGATGGTGACGGAGTGTTGATTTTTAATGACCGAGGTAAGGTGTTGATGCGAGCTGATGTCACCGAGAGAATCATGCCAGGAGTGGTCAATATCGGCCACGGTGGTTGGTTCGATGTTGATGAGCTTGGAGTAGACCGGGGTGGTTGTTCTAACACTTTGACATCCAGTGAGCATTCTCCTGGAGGGGCCTGGTCCACGAATACCGTCCTGGTTGAAGTAAGAAGGATTTAGTGGCTTAAGTATGCAGTTAGGGTTCTACATTGACCAGTCGAGATGCACGGGTTGTTACACTTGTACTGTGGCGTGCAAGGACTGGCATGATATTCCAGCGGGCCCGGTGAACTGGCGCTGGGTGGTGACAGTGGAGGATGGGAAATACCCGAAGGTATTTGTTGCCTTCCTTTCCCTTTCCTGCTTGCATTGCGCTGAGCCTAGCTGTATGTCAGTTTGCCCGGTGGATGCCATCAGCAAGCGGCAGGAAGATGGCATTGTTGTGGTAGACCAGGAAGCCTGTCTTGGTAAGGAAGCATGTGGCCAGTGTAAAGAGGCTTGTCCCTACGTGGCGCCGCAGTTCAGTGCCGATGATGGAGCCAAAATACAGATGTGCCACCTGTGTGTGGATAGATGGCAGGAGGGCAAGAAGCCTGTTTGCGTCGAAGCCTGCCCAATGTGGGCTTTAGATGCTGGGCCGCTTGAGGAACTGGAAGCCAAGTATGGAAAAGTGAAAGAGGTTGAGGGGTTTAAGTTTGTTGAGAAGAATAGGCCCTCTGTGGTGTTGAAAGCAAGAGAGCCTGAATTATTAGGATACCCATAAAGCGATGGTTTGGTTCCACCTTCATTTGTGTTTTCTCACTGACCTTGAAATTAATACTTGTATGAAATATGGCAGACAGGGAAAAGTAACCAGTTCAGACATATTGTCTTACAAGAACTGCAGTAGTAGAATGGGGGTATCAGAGATTGAATTGATAACCTAGATCGTAGGAGTTTAAAATGTCTCAGACGAAGCAACAAAATGTGAAGGAATTACAAGAGAAGGTAGTGCGATATTTTTGTGATAGGCCAGGCAACTTTCCTACTGGGCGGCCATACAACTGCTGCGAGAGCACTCTCTTGACTCTGGCAGAATATCTTGGCGTAGATTCTGACCTGATTCCCAAGATTGGCACTGCAATAGGTGCTGGGGTTAGCTTGAATGGACTTCTCTGCGGGTCTATTTCAGGTGTGGCCATGGTGATAGGTATCAAATACGGGCGAAAAAGCCCTGAGGAGAGTCCCCAGCAAGTATGGGCCAGAATGGATGAATATCTTGATGCCTTCAAAAAGAAGTTCCGTTATGTAAATTGTAGACAACTGACTGGTGTGGACGTAAAAACACCGGAGGGATGGAAAGAATATATTGAAAGGGTTCACGATTACGAATGCACTGAGCGACTGAAGTTTGCGGTTGAGAAAGCAGTAGAAATCCTGTCTAAATAACGCGCTGTTGACAAAATACCGAGGTAGGACTATATTAAAGGTGTGTAACACGAGAAAATAAGTGTAAAAAACGACTCGATTCGGGTTGGACAAGATGGGGGTGAGAAAAGGGCACTGGAATCGCTGATTTGTAACGGTTACTGGTGCCCTTTTCGTTTTATGATTTCGGCAGCTAATACTATCGCTGAAATCGCACACGGAGGTGTATGGGAATGGCGCAAGGGGAGATAAAAGACCACATCAAGGCGCTGAAGTATGAGGGTGATGCTATGCGCCAGGCCGCCTTTGAGGTATTGGTTAAAATCGGTGAGCCTGCTGTGCCTGCCCTGCTTGAGGCACTCAAGGATGAAGATAGCGACACGTGTCAGGTAGCTGCTTGGGCTCTGGTTAAGATTGGTGAGCCTGCTGTACCAGCCCTTATCGAAATGCTTAAAGATACGAACGAGCGCGGTGAAATCCATCAGGTAGTTACCTGGATACTGACCAGGATGGGTGGGTCTGCTGTGCCTGCTCTCATTGAGGCACTTAAAGGGCAAAACCAAGGTGTGAAGCAATCGGCTATCTTTACTGGTGCCGAACCAGAGGCGGCTGCGATGCCAGTGGTGGGAGAGGCAGGGTTGCCCAAGCCAAAGCTACAGGTGGAAGACCTTTTCAGAAAGCCAGAATCAAAGAGCAAGTTACGTCGGCCCCACCGTATGGCTGTAGTTCCCTTCGGTATCACTGAGTTGAAGGTCAGCCCGATTCAAGCTCAACCTGGAGAAACTGTAACCATTTCTTGCAAAGTGACCAATAACAGTGATGTTGACAGTTATTATCCTATCACCTTGAGGATAAACGGTTTTGTGGTAGATGCGGAAGTGGTAAGCCTGCCTCGACGAACCACCGTGCCCATAAGTTTCACTACCGTCGGAACTGTGCCCGGAGATTATAAGGTGGAGGTCAATGAGTTGGCTGGTAGATTTTCTGTCGTCGGGAAGGAACTTAGGGGTAAGATAAGAGATTCAGACTTTTTCAAATTAATGGCAGGTGAAGCAGCAGTCGAGACGAGTCTCAAACAGGAACAAGTCATAAGAGAACATGTTGTTTCACCACCACGGGGAGTACAGTCTGCTGTTGATAAAGTAGCCGACTATATCGAATCCGGGCTTGACAAGATGGGTGACGGCATAATATTCCCGTTCAAGAAATTGGCTGGTGCCTCCACGGTATTCAAGGATGAGGATAGAAAGACAAAGAAACATCGGTAGACAGGCAGTTTGTCAGAATGTAGGTGTGAGGCTTCAGCTTTGCTGGCATGACGCTAAAGCGTCCCGGTTACATGGTTGGTAATTGACGACCCTAAGGGGTCGTATTACATTAGAAAACGACCGCTAAAATTCACCAAAATCTCACACTCTCTTCATAATCTATTCACATTCGCCTGCTATTATTTGTGATAATAAAACTTGAAAGGAGGCGAATGCACATGAACAAGTTTCTGAAAATCGGTGTTCCAATCCTGGTCGCAGTGCTGGTGCTGATTGTTGGCACCGGGCTGGTTCTGGCTAAGATAGACACGCCGGTTTTCACTGGCTCACAGGCATCGTATGATGCTGGCTACTCGTGGTGCCCGCAGCAGTGCCAGGGCCCACAGGGCTGCGTTTGCCCTCAACAGGCGAACTGTGCTAGTAATTGCCCTGGCTTCAATGGTGGTGCGTACCTCGGCTGTGGTGGTGCCAACTGTTCTCAGGGCGGTTATTGTGGGGGCTACTGTGGTGGCTACTGTGGTGGTGCCGGTACTAATGCCGGCTACCAGACTCGATGCGGCTGCCGGAGATAGTCTTTTAGGCTAACTTCGCTAGCAGGCTTATAGGGCAAAGATAAATACCTCCTAAGTTTTCACCTCCTGAGTTGAGGGGCGAAGTGACCACTTCGCCCCTATTAACTTTATATGCTACAATTGAGAGTGTTTATCAACAAACGATTCCTGATGTAGCTGTGACCCATTAGGGTTGCTTTTTATGTTCCACCAAATCTATGATTTGGTGGGAACCTTGGGTAAAAAGCGAGGCTGAAGCCTCGCCGCTACATTGGGGAACAGTCTCTACAATTCAGATTGGAGTAAGGTAGCAGGCGATGGCGTATAGTAAAATTTTGCTAGTTGAAGACGAGGCTAAGGTCTGTGAGCTTGTCAAAGCATATCTGGCGAAGGATGGCTATGACGTTATTATTGCTGCTGACGGCAAAGCCGCCATTGAGCAGGCACATCGCCACAAGCCAGACCTGATATTGCTGGACCTGAATTTGCCTGAGCTAGATGGCCTGGAAGTTTGTCGGGCTATCAGAAAACAATCAAACGTGCCGATTATTATGCTGACAGCTCGTGATGAAGAAGTGGACAAGGTTGTGGGACTGGAGATGGGTGCTGATGACTATGTTACCAAGCCGTTCAGTCCTCGCGAGCTGGCTGCCAGAGTTAATGCTGTATTGCGCCGGTATAGAGAGGGGTTGAAGCAGGGTGAACAGATTGTTGCTGGAGAGCTCCGATTAATCCCGGAAAGGCATGAGGCGACCTATTTGGGGAAACCGCTCAGTCTTACTGCTGCTGAATTCAAATTGCTCTCCGTCCTGGCACGTAATCCCGGTAGAGTCTATACTAGGCTGCAACTGATGGATTCAGCCTTCGGCGAGTCCTACGAAGGCTACGAACGCACCGTAGATGCTCATATCAAGAACATCAGGCAGAAGATATCCAGAACGGCGACAGAATCTCCCAATCCGCTAGTTACAGTCCGTGGGGTTGGCTACAAAGTGGAAAAATGATGCATAGTTTGTCGATAAAGCTCTCGCTTCTCTTTGTGGGCATTGCCTTGGTCAGCGTAGGCGTTATAGCTCTTTGGGTAGATAATTCAGTCCAGAATGAATTTAGATGTTACTGCCAAAGAAGTTATGAGGGACAAGCTCCGCCTGATTCGGTTTGTACTGACCCGACGTGCGATGGTCGCTGTGGTGAGATGCCGTTCTATTATATAGGTGAGGCTGAACAAGCTTTTCTTAATGCCGTTCGCAATTCTTTATGGCTGGCAGCATTGGTAACTGTTGTGATTGCTGTTGGTCTGGGATTCTTGTTTAGCCGGCTTATCACCGGTCCCATGAGGCGGCTGACACTATCGGCACGTAAGATAGCTACTGGTGACTTTTCACAACGTGTCCCCAAGAGTACCGATGATGAAGTCGGTGAGGTTTCTGCAGCCTTTAACACAATGGCAGAGCAACTGGAGAAGAAAGAAAAAGGTAGGCGCCAATTACTGGCTGACATCGCTCATGAATTGCGTAATCCTCTCAGCATCATTCAAGGGAATCTGGAAGCCTGGCTTGACGGGGTTATTGCCCCTGCTCCAAAGCAAATCGCCTCAGTGTATGATGAAACTGTACTTCTTTCCCGACTGATAACCGACCTCAGGGACATATCGCTGGCGGAAGCTGGTCAACTTAAGTTATACCGAAAAGTCACAGACCTGAGCGAATTCATTCCTGCGGAGGTTGCCGGTGTCCAGAGCCGATGCCAGGAAAAGCAGATTTCTATCAGTGCTGAGTTACCCGCTGGATTGCCCTCTGTTTTTATTGACAGTGACCGTATACGCCAGGTGCTGCACAACCTCATTGATAATGCTCTCAGATACACTCCTGCTGCTGGTACTATTAAAATCGGCGCCAATCATACCGCAACAGACGGGGTTACGGTATCCGTTGCAGATTCGGGGAGAGGTATAGACGCTGAAGACTTGCCTCATGTTTTCGACCATTTCTATAAAGTGGACCGGTCGCGGCATAGGGGGCATGGGGGAGCTGGGATAGGGTTGGCTATGGTCAAGCAGCTTGTGGAGCTGCACGGGGGTAAGGTGTGGGTGGAAAGTAAGCGTGGGAAGGGGAGCACATTTTATTTCACATTGCCGGCAGCTTAACAATAACGCAGATTTTCTGATACTATGGCTCAGTGAACACTGGCAGCTCCGAGATTTCTAAACTTCACCGCAGGGCACTCCTGCTGTCTTACTTTACTGTCGGCTACAACGTGCTGGAGGGCGCTGTATCAATTTTTGTCGGGTTGCTGGCTGGCAGCATAGCTCTGGTCGGCTTTGGGCTTGATAGCTTTGTTGAATCTCTATCAGGCGGGGTGATGGTCTGGAGATTCAGGAAACACGGAGAGTTGTCACGGGACGAGGAGGAAACGGTTGAAAAGAAGGCAACTAGGTTGGTTGCCTACACCTTCTTTATACTTGGTGCCTATGTCTTGTATGAATCAGTTAAGAAGCTCATAATTCAGGAAATCCCGTCGCCGAGCCTTCTCGGGATTATCATCGCCATTGCCTCCGCAATACTGATGCCGATTCTATTTCGCCTGAAATATCAGACGGGCAAGTTATTAAACAGCAGAAGCCTCATAGCTGACTCGAAAGAAACGCTGGCTTGCTTTTTCCTGTCGCTGGCTTTGCTTTTGGGATTGGGCCTCAATTATCTGCTCGGCTTGTGGCAGGCAGACCCCATCGTGGGCTTAGTGGTTGTAGCTTTCCTCATAAGGGAGGGCTACGAGTTGCTGATGGGCGAAGAGTAGTTGCCACCTTTGTAGTGCGACCCTTTAGGGTCGCACTGCGGTGATGGTTTTGGGTGAGGCTAATGGTCATTGACTAATTATCATACCACATAACAGCATAAGGGATAGCCTAGAGCATCTGTTCTAGGCACGATTGGAGCAGATACTCCAATCTACCCGAGGCAAAATGTTTTTGCCTTTGCCGAATGTCAGTATATTTTATCAATGACCATAAGGTCTGCCCCTCATAATTGTCATTCTTGAGCGCAGCGAGGAATCTCCAGTACATGTTGCCGCGAGGCTTTGGCTCCCCACCGAGATTGTCACGTCCCCCGATAAATCGGGGGACTCGCAATGACAGTTAGCATGTAGCCGCGAGGCTTCAGCCTCGCCCAGCTTTCGGCGACCTTAAAAGGTCGCATTACATTTTATCATGCAGTTATTTTATAATGCGTGCTAGTTTGTGGTTGTCGATAATGAATAGTCCAGGAGGCAAATCATGGACGTCAAGTTACTGTCATTATATTTCGTGCTAGGTGGAACTATTGTGGCTCTGGTGACTTACTTTGGTAGCCAGGGAAAAGGGCTGCTTGCCGCTTTCGTGGCATTTTTCCCTAGCGTCACCATTGTGACTCTGGTCAGTATATACCTGACCGCTGGTGTCAGTGCTACGGTCTCATATTTTAGAGGTATGCTGTTTTTGATACCGGCCTGGCTGCTATACGCCATCGCTATGATATTTATCTTACCTCGATGGGGGCTCGTGCCCTCTGTTCTCATTGGGATATTTCTTTACGTGGCTACTGCTTTGATAACCATGCGGTTTGTCCACTAGTGGTTATTGACTGATGCAAAATCAGGTAAGGAGATTGATATATGGATATGAAGCTCAAAGAAAAATTTGGTCTGCTTTGGGAGAAATATTTCAAAGATGCTGAACCTCCGATTATGTTCTATTACACTGATGACGAAGGTCATGCCGGATTGGTTAAACCTAGCTTGGCGCATAGATGTGTAATTCGGGATTTGGCAAAGGTGAGGAAGGGAAATTCTTTCTGTTACAACACGGATTCAATCGGCTGTCTTGGTGGGAAGAGATATCTTGGTTTTGCCGAAAAAGCTACGTCTGAGTTTGAAGATTTCTTCGCCTCTTTCCTTTCCTGTGGTATACCCGGCCAAATTCATGGAGAGCGCTACAAAAAATCTCCGGAGCTTGTCAAGAAGGGGCTGAAATATTGGTCTACATTTAAAGCCCCCGCCCGTTTTATAGTGTTTAAAAGATGGGAGATGCTTGAAGAGTCAGATAACCCAGAAGTTGTTGTCTTCTTTGCTCAGGCTGATGTTCTGGCAGGCCTTTTTACTCTGGCGAATTTCGATGAAGCTGAGCCAAATGGAGTATTTGCTCCGTTCTGCGCCGGTTGTGCCTCTATAGTTCAGTATCCCTATCTTGAGGGCAAGTCTCAGCGTCCCAGAGGTGTTATCGGTATGTTCGATATATCAGCCCGCCCATTTGTCCCCAGGGATGTACTCACATTTTCAGTGCCCATGAATAAATTTATCAGGATGGTGGATAATATGGAGGAGAGCTTCCTTATCACTGATTCGTGGAAGAAAGTGCAGAAGAGGATGAGGTTTGTTGGGCACTGAGCAAGAGCCCATTGCTGGCCAAGCATAAAAATTTGATATTTAGTACTACTTTAGGTAGACCTGGGTGGAAAGAACACATTGCTAGTATGAAACACGGTTGTGGTTGCACCGGCTTTAGGCAACCCCTTTCCTTTGGGAAGAAAGGAGAATCATGAGACCTGAGGAATTAAGGAATTTTGAACTGACTGACCGTCAGAAGGGAGTGCGGGCGATGGCGAAAGATTTTGCCCAGCAGGAGATTCTCCCTAACGTGCAGCAATGGGAGAAAGACGGACGTTATCCCAAGGATATTGTCAAGAAAATGGGAGAGCTAGGTATGCTCGGCGTCTTTGTTCCTGAGAGATATGGTGGGGCCGGCCTTGATTATCTGAGCTATGGCATAATCTGTGAAGAGGTCGCTTATGCCGACTGGGTATGCGCATCAATTATTTCGGTTCAAAACTCCCTGGTAGAGAGCGGGATTCTCAATTTTGGAACCGAGAAGCAAAAGCAACGGTACCTGGTGCCTCTGGCGAAGGGCGAGATGCAAGCCTCGTCTGCATTGACTGAGCCAAGTGGAGGAACTGACCTTGTTGCCCTCGAGACAACGGCGAGACGAAATGGTGACTCCTACATATTGAACGGGCAAAAAACGTTTTGTTCCCATGCCAGTCATAGTAATGTGTATTTTACGCTGGCTACTGTTGATAAATCGCTGGGGAGAAAAGGTATCTGTGCTTTTCTGGTTGACAATCCATCGCCGGGCATGGTGGTGAACCCTTTGAACATGAGCACTATGAAGAGGAGCAATATTGCCCAAATCTTTTTTGACGATGTTCGTGTTTCTAAAGAAAACTTGCTGGGTGAGGAAGGGCTGGGGATGACTATCGTAGGTGCGACTCTTTCTACAGGGAGATATTCTGTAGCTGCCAGATGTGTGGGACAGGCTCAGGCTTGCCTTGATGCTGTTCTCAGCTATGCCCCCCCAGAGAGTGATATTCGGGCAAAAAGAAAGCGAATTCCAGATGGTAAAGCAGATGGTTGCTGATATGGTTGTGTCTGTGGAAACAGCCCGCTTACTTGTTTACAGGCTGGGACACCTGTTGGATGCCGCTGTCGGACGTGTAACCTCTATTGCCTCTATGACAAAACTCTATGCCAGTGAAGTTGCGACTAAGGCGGCGTTGGATGCAATTCAGCTTCATGGTGGTTACGGTTTCACCGAGGAATTTCCCGTAGGGCGCTATCTGCTGGAAGCAAAGGTACTGGAAGTCGGGGAAGGGAATAACCAATTGCACCGCGAAATCATTGCCGACTGGGCATTTGGTGTCCGAGATTATTAGAGGGCCCGTGGCCTTCATAAATGTTTGTGAACATCAGATGTAAATATCGTGTCCTCTTGCCTGCTAGACGGAACTTCTCTGGCGGTATTGGAGAGCTTCGGCGAGGTGGTTGGCTTTGATGCTGTCGGCTCTGTCGAGGTCGGCGATTGTCCGAGCTAACTCGAGGACGTGGTGGAGGGCACGGGCGGTAAGGTGGAGCTGTTTCATTGCCGCAGAAGCGGCGTGGGATACAAATGATTAGTGCTTCCAAATGCAACAATTTGACGGATTCACAGTGTAACCAACTTCGATGCCGGTTTAAGTTTATTTGGGTGCTGGCTCTATATGTGGGCTCTAACTTTTTCGATGTCAGCTCTGCTTGACCACCACGTCCAGAATTTTTGCCGACGAAGCCAGGGTTTTCCAGTTGTGGGCTGTGCCTGCCGGGATGAAATAGGTCTCCATCGGTTTGAGTAACTTCTTTTCTTCACCGATGGACATCTCTATTTCTCCGTCTACAACTATCCCACACTGGTCAAAGGGGTGGTTGTGGGCAGAACCTTCTTTGTTGGCTGTGATTTCCATAAATGCCATAGTCAGGTTTGCCCCGGATTTCACCTTGCTCCAGATGCCGGGGCGGAATTCATCCAGTTTTAGTGTCTTTAAGTCCCAAAATCCCATCTTTCTCCTCCGTTAGCATGCTTGCAATATCCTCATAAAGGTACAGTTTGTTCAATGATAATGCCTTGATGAAAGTATAACATGTGGTTGTCGATAAAGGTAAGTTGACAGTGGCAGAATGAAGTGGCTGTGAGATTCTTCGTCCCTATAATGGTTATTGACCATTTAACTTAACAACATATATTGAGTGCACAAGCGAAACCATGAGACCCTTCGCTTTCGCTCAGGGTGACAGGTGATGCGCTCAGGGTGACAGCGTGTTACTAAATAACACTGTTACCGAATAGTAGGTGATGCGTTCAGGGTGACATTGCTAAAATTGTCATTCTGAGCGGAGCGAAGAATGACACCCCCTTCTATCGTGGGATTGTCACGTCCCGATTTATCCTGAGATTCGCAAGACGCATGGCATGAAGCGGTTGTTTAATCACAGCCAGCTTCTCATCGGTCTTATTTTATCTGCATAGGTATACCGGCTACCATGAGGTAGATGTCGTTGGCTTGGTGGGCGATGAGCTGGTTGGCTTTGCCTAGTAGGTCGCGGTATATGCGGCCGACTTTGTTTTCGGGTACAAGGCCCATGCCGACTTCGTTGGAGACGATGATGAAAATGCAACTTAGCTTGGCTATGCAGGCGATTAGCCGGTCTATTTCAGCGGCCATCCGTTTTTCAGCCTCGGGATAGTCAGGCTCATCCTTGAGCAGGTTGGAGGCGAGCAAGGTAAGGCAGTCTATTATTACCACTTCGGCATTGCCGACATGCTTTTGTATTTGTTTGCCGATATCAGTAGGTATCTCCAGGGTTCTCCAGCTTTTAGGACGAGTTTTTCTGTGCTCTTCGATGCGCGCCTGCATCTCTTTATCTAACGCCTCACCTGTAGCCACAAAGAGGACTTTGTTGCTGAGTTTGGTAGCTAGTTCCTGGGCAGAATGGCTCTTACCGCTTCGGGCACCACCGAGGATGAGGATGGACTTTTTAGCCAAGGCTGTACTCCTGTATATCTAAAGTCCAGTGGCCATCTCTGGCTATGGGGATTGACTTACCTATTATTATTGGTTTCTTGAACAGAGGTCCATCGTAAACAAAAGTGTGAAATTCGCCAGTTTCACCGCAGACATCTATTTTTGACTTTGTCGTAAGTGCCTTAAGCTCATCGACTAATTTGCTATCAACTTGCCTGCCTAGCCATTCTTTGCCAAAGATTTCGGCTTTGACGCTGACTACTATGGCTTTGAAGCCAGTCTCAATGAAGTCAGTTAAAAGCCCGGCGCTGTCCATTCCCCACAGGGGCAATAACGCCTTAACCCCCGATTCACCGCAGACTCTATCTATCCAGTCCTTGTGTTCCTGGAGGTAGATATCTCCGGTAATCAAGCCAGTAATGCCTTTAAGTTTAAGCTCCTTCAAGGCGGTTTTGAATCCATCCTCGTAGGTTACCCAGGTGACTTTTTGCTGGAATATGGGTATCCCCATGGCCTGTGCCTGTAAGGCAATCATTTTACTGTTTAAGCCGTGAGACATAGCCCTTGTTGAATCTTCATTGATGAAGTTGAGCAAGTAGCTGACCTTTAAGCCTTGGGAAATCGCTCTCCAGAGGGCGAAGCAACTATCCTTGCCACCGCTCCATGAAGCCGCATATTTATCCACTGTAGTATCTCCAGATTATGATTATTAGAATAAGCACTAACACCTCAGCTATCTCGTTGATGGCGCCGTAATTGTCCCCAGTAAGTCCGCCCAGTCGAGAGCGAAAATGGCTGGAAATGCCGAAGACGATGAGCCACAGGGCTGCCATCAGTGCCAGCCCCCACCACTTCAGCAAGGCTATGGTTATAATTAGAGCTGTAACTGTGGCAATGGTCAGTCTCTGCCAGATGGCTCCCTGTTTGAAGGCAAGTCCCATACCGGAAATTTTGGCATAAGGGAAAGTGAAAATACAAGTGACCATTGTCCAACGGCTCAGAGTGGGCATGAGCAACAGCGCCTGTAATGCTGGTGCTGATGATAAGGAGACGTATTTGAGCAGTAGCAGGAGAATGGCACCGGCAATACCGAAGGTACCGACTTTGCTGTCTGACATTATAGTCAGTCTTTCCGCTTTGGATTTGCCGGCGATAACACCGTCACATGTGTCTATGAAGCCGTCGAGGTGATGTGCGCCAGTCAGGATGACTAGGGCTATAATGAGCAGCGCGTATACCACCGAAGCCGGTAGGATTAAGTTTAATGCGTAGTTAAGGCCAAGTAAGATAGCTCCTAGGATTAAGCCTACCAATGGGAAATAAGTCAGGGATTGACCGGAGGCTTTGGCTGTGACCTCTTGCCGAAGGGGGGTGGGGAATATGGTTAGGAATTGTAGGGCTGCCCAGAAACCCATGGTGACAAACAAACACCTTTCTTATTTACTTGGC
>VGNY01000011.1 GCA_016865895.1 Chloroflexota bacterium
GCGACGCCGGAAATCACACAATGAACTTCAACTCCTCCCAATTCCTCTTTGCTTATCTTTTCACCGGTGGCGGTAAGCACCACGGGAGGTCCGCCTGCTGCCAGCATCCCCGTGCCCTTGACCATTATGATGAACTCCAGCAGACTGCCCACCAGAGAGGAATCCCCGGATGATGGTCCCATTACTACACCTACCTGGGGAGCAATGCCAGACATTTTAGCTATCATGAGGTGATGGAAAACAGCTGGGAGGCCTTCTCCGATGAACTCTTCGGCTCTAGCACCGGCGCCGTCAAGCAGCCAGACAAGAGGCACCCGTTCCTGAGTGGCAATCCATACCATGCGCACCTTCTTCATAGCATGGGTTACCCCCACAGAACCGCCCAAGACGGTGAAGTCTTCGGCGATGACGCCAGCCCTTCGTCCGTCAATCTGGCCAAACCCGGTGATGACGCCGTCTGCCGGTGTTATTCTATCGGCCATCTCAGCGCGGTGGCTCTGATGGGTTGCCAGCAAACCGTATTCTTGGAAGGTATCGGAGTCCATAAGCAACTCAATGCGTTCGCGGGCGGTGAGTTTTCCTTGCTGATGCTGGCGCCGAACCTTATCAGGTCCACCCATCTGTGAAGCCTGTTCCCTTCGCTGCTTCAATTCTTCCAGCTCTTTTTTAAAGTGCATTGTACATAATCCTCATACTTTACTTTTGAACTTTGCCTTCCCAGGGCAGCCGTTTGCCTTCAGGTGTGTAACGGTAAAACCCCTTTCCAACCTTTCGGCCCAGACGGCCTTCTTTTACCATCCGCTCTATCAGATCAGAGCGAGGCATCAGTTTCTCCTCCCCCAGAGCTTTCATAGTCTGTCCTATAAGGGCATAGGTGTCCAGACCAGCGTTGTCGGCGATTTCGAAGGGGCCGGCGTTCCAACCATATCCCAGTCGCATACCTATGTCTACATCTTCTGGAGTTGTTATCCCTTCAGCCACCAGATCCACAGCTTCACGAAAGGCGGCGGAGAAGATGCGGTTCATTACAAAGCTGGGGATGTCTCTTTGTACACGGACTGGAGTCTTGCCCAGAGACTTGACGAAAGCCACACCTTGCTCGAATACCGCTGGTGATGTCTTTTCGCCTTTGATTACCTCTACCAAGCCCATGAGCGGGACAGGCCCGAAGAAATGAAGGCCAAGGACTCTCTCTGGGTGTTTTGCCGCCTGGGCAAGACGGGTAATGGGAATAGTTGAGGTGTTCGTGGCCAGAGGAGTTTTGGGTGAAGCTAGCCTATCAAGTTCCTGGAAGATTTGCTTCTTCAGGTCTTCAATTTCTAGTGCTGCTTCAATCACCCATGATGCCTTGGAGGCACTGCTAAGGTCTTGCTCAGGTGATATTCGTTCGAAGATTTTCTGGGGAAGGTCTTTAAGGAGTCCTTTGCTGCCCAGCTTATCCAATGACCATTTGATCTCGGCCATGGCTTTGTCCAGGGCTGCGGGTTTTATGTCCATCAACTGGACTTCATAGCCTGCTTGGGCACATACCTGCCCGATGCCAGCGCCCATGAAACCAGCACCTACAACTAAGACGTTTTCCATTTCTGCTCCTTATTTTTGTTCTGCTATTCTCTTTTGCATCTCCAGAGCGGTTTTGATGTCCCTTTCTTTTCGGAATGAGGTTATTCTAGCGAAATAAAGCTGGGGACATGTAGATAGTAGGGCCACCTAGGAACCATATCGAACTTTCTGCGTCCCGACTTAATTCCCAGGCTTACGTGAGCTACTTAAGAAATCGAGGCCGTGGAAATCCCAGCCAGAGTCATTATATCAAGCACAAGTACAAAACGACAACAGTAGCCGCGCAAGCTGATGCTAGGTAGGTTTCAATATATTGACATAAGGGGCTCAACAAGATGTTTTGTGCCCTATCGTGGTAAATTTGACAAAGTCTCGCTGGGGGGTAGATTTATAGCTGAGATATATGTAACTAGCTCGAACTAACAGAAGCTTGATATCGGTGTAGGAGTTGTGGGATGAAATAAATGAGGGGGCACTGAAATCGATGCTCTTCAGCGTCTTTAGTGCCCCCTGTTATTTAGTTGGCAGATTAAGCAAACCCAGAGCTCGGATATGTGACGGTGAGGTTAATGCCGCCTATTTTGGGAGGTGTGAAATGAGAGGCAAGGGAAAGACAATGAAGTGCCAACGGCTCATTGAACCGGCGATCGCACATCAGTTGGAAATGGCTTTCAATGCTGCTGGCGATGCCATTTGTTTGCTGGACCGTAAAGGTAAGATATTTCAATGCAACAGTGCCATGGAAAAACTTTTAGAGAAGCCAGCCAGTGAGATCACGGGACATGCCTGCTGGGAGCTTATACATGGCACGTCAGAACCCATTGAAGGTTGCCCTGTAAAGCATATGTCGGAGACCCTCCGCAGCGAGGCCTTGACTTTACCGGTCGGTGACCGATGGTTTAATGTTATTGCAGCCCCTATACTGGACGAGGCAGGTAATCTCTCAGAGGCAATTCACATTTTAGCTGATATCACCGAGCGAAAGCAGATGGAGCAGGCACTGCGCGACAGCGAAGAGAAGTTTCATAAAGCTTTTGACACCAGCCCTGATTCTATCACCATTACCTCAGTTGCCGACGGAAAAATAATCGAGTGCAATGAAGCTAGCTCTCGACTTACAGGCTATACCCGAGAGGAACTTATCGGATATTCTACAGTAGAGTTGAACCTCTGGGCAGACACTAAAGATAGAGAGTGCTACATTTCAATGCTACTTGAAAAGGGACGCGTCATTGATATGGAAGCGGGGTTCCGTATAAAAACTGGTGAAATCCGAGCAGGTCTTGTTTGTGGTGAATTCATCGAACTAGCTGGAAAACAATACATCCTTGGCACTATTAGGGATATTACCGAGCACAAACGTGCCGAGGAAAGGATTTCTACCCTTCTACGCTTCCAGAATGAGATGCTGGACACTGCCGCCATATGGATTGATACCCTGGACGAAAAGGGAAATGTCACATTTTGGAATCGTGCTGCTGAGCAAATTTCGGGCTACACCGGAGAAGAGGTGCTTGGCTATAGCAAAATCTGGGAGTGGTTGTATCCTGACGCAGATTATCGCGAAGAAATACTGGGCAAAGCGATGGCCATTATGCAGCGCGACGAAAGAGTCATGAACTTCGAAACGACCATTTGTTGTAAGGATGGCAAACAGAGGGTCATCTCCTGGCACTCCAACAATCTGAAAAATGAAGATGGGCAGATTGTTGGCAGTCTTGCCCTAGGGGCTGACATTACCGAGCGCAGGAAGGCTGAGGAGGCGCTACGGACCTCGGAGAAGCAGCACCGCATCTTCGCGGAGCTGACTTCCGACTACGTCTATGTCTTCCGCATTGATCCGACCGGCCAGCCTGTGCTCGAATGGATCAGTGAAGCATTTGAACGGATGACAGGATACACCGCAGAGGAACTCCGGGCGCAGCCTGCCCCGTTTGAAAACATTCATCCAGACGACCGACTGGCTGTCGCAGAAAACCACCGTCGTGTCATGGAAGGGGAGACGACGGTGATCGAGACGCGGATTGTCGCTAAGCACGGCGAGGTGTGATGGATGCGAAATCATGCGCGACCCATTTGGGATAACAGCCACAATCGGGTCGTTGCCATCTACGGGGTGGCGCAGGACATCACCGACCGTAAAAAGGTGGAGGAGGCTCTAAAGCAGAACGAGGAGAAGTTACGCGTCAAGTTTGAATCAATTGCAGATGGGATTACCATCACTGACTTGGAAGCTAATATTACGGATGTTAATGAGGCGGTGCTGCACATGCACGGGTACAGCCATAAGAAAGAAGTTATTGGGCGAAATGCCTTCGAACTAATTTCTCAGAAGGATAATGCTAGAGCTGCGCAGAACCTCAGAAAAACGCTGGAGGAGGGATATAGTGGCGCGATAGAGTATTCGCTTTTGACAAAAGAAGGGAAGGAATTCGATGGGGAGCTAAGTGCTTCTCTGCTGAAAGACACATCCGGAAATCCGACAGCATTCGTTGCCATTACAAGGGATATCACCGAGCGCAAGCAAGCGGAGGAGGAACGCAACCAGAGTACGGAGAAGCTGCTAAATGCCATGAATACAACTATCGAAGCCATGGCACTAACAGTCGAGGTAAGGGACCTATACACTGCTGAGCATCAACGCCGTGTGACAAAGCTCGCCTATGCCATAGCCAACGAGATAGGACTCCCAAAAGATAAGGTTGAAAGGCTAAGGTTGTCTGGGATTGTTCATGATATCGGCAAGATATATGTGCCTGCTGAAATCATTAGTAAGCCTGGCCGATTAAATGAAATCGAATTCAGCATGGTCAAGATGCATCCTCAGGCCGGCTATGACATATTGAAAGGTATAGAGTTTCCCTGGCCGATTGCCCAAATTGTGCTTCAACATCATGAAAGGATGGACGGCTCCGGATATCCTTTGGGACTCAAGGGTGAACACATCCTGCTGGAAGCAAGAATCTTGGCTGTAGCTGATGTGATCGAGGCTATGGCATCTCATCGTCCTTACCGTCCGGCTCTAGGTACAGATGCAGCACTGGAGGAAATCTCACATAATGCTGGAATCCTCTATGATTCTGAGGTCGTTGAAGCTTGCATGAGTCTCTTCTATGAAAAAGGGTTCAAATTAGAGTAAGAGATAAAGATTGAAATTCCTCCTCATGGCGCGTGAGCCTTATGAGGATTTTCGAACGTTAGGCAAATCGGCTTGTAAATTTTGGCTCAACACAGGACTCTCTGTGGAAAAGCCTGAATGAAATGACGTTTTGTCTGACTAAAAGAAACCTGCCTTAACAGTGGGCACCTATAACCACGCAAGATTCGAACTAGATTTAGCTATAATTTAAGCAGTTGATAGACAGGTTTTACAAGCGATGTCAATGCAGAAATAGATTGGCTGCCGAGCCAGGATTCGAACCTGGGCTAAGGGATCCAAAGTCCCCTGTGCTACCACTACACAACTCGGCACTACACCGGCCAAACCTTTTTATCTGGTGCCGAAGGTCGGATTCGAACCGACACGAGGGTCGCCCCTCAACAGTTTTTGAGACTGCCGCGTCTACCATTCCGCCACTTCGGCCACACACTCATGGTTTCTAATTGTTTTGGAATTCTACCATTGTTATCTAGGTCATGCAACAGACCCCAAAACCTGTCTGATATTTATAGTTTCCGGGAATGATGTGGTGGCGTTATGTTGATTATGCGGGTTAAATTTTGGGGAGGCAGATAATTGTGGGCTGCTATTCGAAGTAAGCGTCGCTTACTTTGGGTCGCCCTCTCCGAGTCTTCCAGGTTTCCTTGTATACCTTTTCCCGGTCTGCGGTGAGTTCTTTCATCTTCTCGGAGACATCGGCTGCCTTTTCCTTTGCCAGTCCTATTGTCTCCTTGCCAGACCGGGGAGCAAGAAGAAAGCTGATAACCGCACCGGCGGCTACTCCCAAGATAAGCCCGATGACAAATTCAGATGTTGAACTTCTGCTGTTCATCTTTATTGCTCCATGTGTCCTGACCAGAAAAAATTCTTCTCGAATCAATATTATACCAGATAATAAGGCCTTTGGTCTCCCTTGACATATGGTAGGCTTCGACGGATAATAAAATTGTAGACTCTGTAAAGGGAGGTGGAATTATGGACGAGCGAGAACAGAGATACTACCACAGCCTCTATGAGGTAGCAGCCGCAGTAAACTCGGTCAGAACCCCTGAAGATGTACTGCACAGCATTGTTCAGAATGTCGCTGATGCCTTGGGTGCCAAGGGATGTGCGCTTATGTTGCTGAACCCCGACAAAAGCTTCTTGCTCCATACCGTAGCCTATGGCTTGAGCGACCGATATGTCCGCAAAGGTCCAGTATCTGCTGATAAGAGTATTGCTGAAGCATTGGAGGGCCGGCCGGTTGCTGTGTTAAATGCTCTTGAGGATGATAGGATTCAGTATCGGAAGCAGGCTAGGGAGGAAGGGATTTCCTCTGTGCTCAGCGTTCCAGTATTACTACGGGGCGAAGTAATAGGGGTTATACGTGTGTATACTGCCGAACCATGTCATTTTACCGATGCTGACATGTATTTCGTGGGTACGGTAGCTAACCTTGGCGCTATTGCTCTTGAGAATGCCAGGCTTTATGATTCTGCTAAGAAGAACTACGAAGCAATCAGGCTGGATTTGGCTGAATGGCGTGCTGCATTAGGGTATGAGTGGATGGCTGAAGAGACCGTGCTTCCTGTGCAAGAATAGAGACTGAGGTGGGTTTTGGGAGGGTTAGGTTAAAAGCTAGAGAATGCTGGCTAATACGGTGAGAGACAGAAAAAGGAGGTGACGGGGCATGATACGAGTTGTCATTGAAAGGCATTGCCGTCCGGACAAAGTTGCCGAGATGGAAACTTTATTGATTGACTTTAGAATTGCAGCCATGCGGCAGCCAGGCTACATTTCTGGTGAGACACTTCACTCTGTGGATGACCCCGCGCTGTGGCTGGTAGTCAGCACCTGGGCTGATATTGACGCCTGGAAAGCTTGGCAGACCAGTGCAGAGCGCCAGGAGGTCCAGAAAAAGCTGGAGCCTTTGCTTATTTCACCAGAGAAAGTGTCTGTATTTAACTTTGCCAGGAGAGGTGGTGCAACATCTGCTCATATAATCAGCAAGTTAGAAGGGGCAAGATAACACACGCCTTACGGAAAATAGCCTCAATTTTCGTTAGATAAGCATCCTTCGCTTTTACATGGTTCTCAGCACTACGTTTTGTCTGAGGGATAAGGCGGCTCGGCTTCAACATGCCACTTCAAAATGTCTTTGTTGAACTCAGATTTTAGCAATCGCATAAGGTAGAATGAGTTGACCTGGCAATGCGAGGTGTTCTTTCTTTGGGACTGACATTGGTATCGTACAGAGTTTGGCTTTTTGGTTAGGAAATAAGGGAGGCTATGAAAACAAAGGGAGGATGGTAGGAATTAGGGGCTTGAAATTCAAGTGCCGAGGCCCAGAATCGAACTGGGGACACGCGGATTTTCAGTCCGCTGCTCTACCGACTGAGCTACCTCGGCGCAAGGTCATTGTAGATTTTTTGGTTTTTAGCTGTCAAGATAACTGCTTGAGTTCATGTTTGTCCACCAAGCCTGACTAAGGGGACGCCAGCGGCACATAAAGGACATTTATCAGGGGTGTAAGTTACAGTGGCAGAGCGGAGGCAGCTAAAAAGAGGCACGCCGAAATCTTTTTTCTGCTCGGCCCGGTCAACCAGCACGCCCACCCCAATGATATTGCCACCCAGTTTTTTGACAGCTTTTATAACTTCAATAATGGAGCTGCCAGTAGTTAATATATCGTCAACAACCAGGACACGTTCGCCAGGATTGATGGTAAAACCACGTCGAAAAACTCTTTCCGCACCTTCTTTTTCAGCAAATATGCCCTTTACACCCAGTTGTCTGGCGACTTCAAAGGCAAGGATAATACCGCCGGTAGTTGGCCCAGCAACCACCTGGACTTTGTCTTTTTTGAAATGTTCGGCAATAAGCTGACAAAGTTTTACGGTGTAATGCGGGTATTGTAAGACGTGGAACTTCTCCCAGTACACCGGTGAATGTAGTCCTGATGTCAGTAGAAAATGTCCTTCTAATACGGCTTCGGCATCTTTGAAGATTTGTATTATCTCGTTGGACATAGCACTTCCATGGTCAGGCAAGTTTTCCCTAACCTGACAGCTTGTGCACCTATATCAAGAGTATAATGTTGTATTAGCCTCCATCTGTAGGGTGGCCAGTAGGTAATCCATGCTTTACCGATGATGTTTTGGCGGGGTACTGTCCATCTCTTATGTGAATCGGAGCTGTTATTGCGATTGTCACCGAGGACAAAGTAGTGGTCAGTGGAAATTTCCTCGGGGAAATATATATAGTTAGGAGGGTCTATAATGTAAGGTTCGACTAAAGGGGTATCGTTGACAAAAACTGTCTTATCTCTGATTTCCACGGTATCACCAGGCACGGCGATAATCCGTTTGATAAGGTCTGTGTTGGGGTCGTTTGGAGAACGAAAGACGATTATGTCGCCATGGTGAGGCTCATTGAAGAAATAGGCTGCTTTGCTGACCAGAATATACTCGCCGTCTTCAACGGTAGGGCACATAGATAAGCCATATACTTTGAAGCTGCCTACTGTGGTATGAAAAATGACGAATGCAATTAGGCCAACGGCTATAGGTACAATTATGTCACGGAGAAATTTCATTGATTTATCATCATTAAAGCCTTGTTATTATAGACTATACTAGCTTTTTATGCCATTGTTAAACTAAACTCATCGTCTGATTTACCGTTATATAGTAGTAGTCAGCACCAACATGTTATTATAATGAAAGAGGTGATGTTAATGGTTTGATAAGTGAGAGGGCAAGGCATTGAAAGTAACTAATTGAAGGAGATTTAAATGAGGAAACTTTGTTTAATCTTATTTAGTGTGATGTTGATTGGGGTTGGTGGATGTGTGGTTGGTGAAGGTGCCCAGGTCTCACCACCTGCTATTTCTGCTTATGTGGCAGCGCCAGAATTTGGTAGGCCGTTTGGGATAATCTATAGCCAGCAGCAAGTTGGCTTATGGGTAACTGGTGAGGGAAAAGCGACAGCAGTTCCAGATGTTGTGTTACTAAGTCTCGGAATAGAATCTGAGGCTAAGACCGTGGCTGAAGCACAGCGAAATGCAGTTGAGGCGATGAATAAGGTTATGAGAGCCTTAAAGGCCAATGGTATAGCCGAGAAAGATATTCAAACGCAGCGGTTTAATATCTCTCCAATACGAAGATGGATTGAAAGTGAGCGAAGGGAAGAGGTCATCGGTTATCAAGTGACAAATATCGTGGTTGCTAAGGTAAGACAAGTAGACAAAGCTGGTGGTATCATTGATTCTGTAGCTGAGGCTGGTGGTGACCTGACGCGGATTCAAAACATAGGCTTTACTGTAGATGACCCAACACCTTATTACAACGAGGCACGAGAAGAAGCGGTAAAAGCTGCTATGGCGAAAGCTAAACAGATAGCCGGGATATCTAACATTAAGCTGGGTAGACTATTATATGTCTCTGAAGGGACCCCTTCTGTACCACCGATGAGGGACTATTATGTGATGAAAGCTGAAGGTACCGCTCAAGCACCTACTCCTATTAGTCCTGGTGAGTTGGAATTTCAAGTTACCGTTCAAATGGTTTACGATATCGACTAGGATAGGTGAATTTATCAGGCTCTCTCTGCAAAGGGATGGCTTTTTCACATAACATTCCTTTTGTTCTATGGTGAACAGGACCGGGACTTGACATAGCCTTTAATGAGGCATATTATAGGCAGTAAAGAGGCAAAGACGTGAGCAGGAGGTCTTGAGATGGCAGGAGAAAAGTGGTCACCGAGGCCTTATTCCAATGAGGAATTTCTTTCCTTTGACCGTCTAAAACGAGCGGTTACGAGCAGAGTTCTCGACTTAGCAGAGCAAATGATGGGGGAAGAATTTCCGTTGAGCCCGGAGCGGATAAATGAGTTGACTAGTGAGGAATGGCTACGGGCTAAAGAGGCACTCAGGTCCTCTCCAGGAGCCCGGGAGGCCTTCCGCAAATATTTGGAGGGGACAGTTGGTGCCAAGGTAGATAACCTGATAAAGACTGAGAAGTCTGAACTGGGGGCTATGGGGGTTGCTGAGAAAAGCTTGTAAAAGCGAATGGTGAGTAAGGTTATTTAGCCTGGGGGAGGGGATGTCAAAAGGCCTCTCCTCTTTTGTTTATGGTCATGGAAGAGAAAGCCGCTAGCAGGAAAAGGTCTGGAATTGTGGACCAAGAGCAGTTAAAAAAGCGTTTGGAGATGTTAGACAAGCGATTGGATAACATCGATTCGGTGGTTACAGCTTTGGTAGAGCGGGTAATGAGGCAACCTGTAACTATCGAGGTTTCTTGCCCTAAGTGTGGAAATGTTGTCCAGATCTCGGTAACAAGCAACGTGAAATCTGGTAGCAAGGGTTAAGCTATTGTCTGACCGAGATTGCTGCCAGATTTAGATTGTGTCTCCAACGCAACCTGAGCTGAAGCCTTAAATAGGTGCTTCAGAGCGAAGCCATTATTCTGCCAGATTTTTTGGTAGTCGTGTCTATAGGATTGGGAGATAATTCTTCAGTTCGTAATCGGTTACATGTGTCCGGTATCTATCCCATTCTACCTTCTTATTCTGGATAAAGCTATTGAAGGCGTGGTCGCCTAGGGCTTCTCTGACCAGTTGGCTCTTTTCGGTGAGCACTATGGCTTCGTACAGGCTGCCAGGGAGTGTTTTTATACCCATTCGTTTTCGCTTCTCCTGACTCATTTCGAACACATTTTCTTCTGTTGGCGGTGGTAACTCGTATTTCTGCTCAATTCCTTTAAGCCCGGCAGCAAGCATCACGCTAAAGGCAAGATATGGGTTGCATGCTGGGTCTGGGGACCTAAGTTCTATTCTGGTAGCAGTTTCCTTCCCTGGCTGATATTCAGGAAGTCTGATTAGGTCGGCCCTGTTTCTTCGTGCCCAGGTGATGTAGCAAGGTGCTTCGTAGCCCGGGACAAGACGCTTGTAGGAATTTACCCACTGGTTGCACACTGAAGTGATTTCCGGGCTGTGTTTCAGCAAGCCGGCAGTAAAGCGCTTGCCTACTTCAGATAGATGATAGCTGTCGTCCTTATCAAAGAAGGCATTCTTACTGCCCTTGAATAAAGACATGTGAACATGCATGCCGCTGCCATTTACGGCGAAGACTGGTTTGGGCATGAATGTGGCATAAACCCCGTGCTGCTGGGCTGCCTGCTTTACTACTAAACGGTAGGTCATCACACTGTCAGCCATAGTCAGGGCATCGGTATAGCGGAGGTCTATTTCATGTTGACTGGGGGCAACTTCATGGTGGCTATACTCAACATCGATGCCCATTTCTTCGAGGCACAGAATTGTTTCTCTTCTTATGTCTGTGGCTATTTCTGGGGGTGTTAGGTCAAAGTAGCCGCCTAAGTCCAGAAACTCCGTCCCTTCTGAATTCTTGAAGTAGAAATACTCTAGCTCTGGCCCGACATAAAAGGTGTACCCCAAATCAGCAGCACGCTTCAGGTTCTTTTTCAGTATATACCGTGGGTCGCCTTCGAAAGGTTGCCCGCCGGGCCAGTATATATCGCAGAACATCCTGGCCACCCCTTGTTCTCTGGGTCTCCAAGGTATCACTTGATATGTGTTGGGGTCTGGCAGAGCTATCATATCGCTCTCGTCAATACGGGCGAAGCCCTGGATGGAAGAGCCATCGAAACCCATGCCATCGTTCACTGCTTCTTCGAGTTGGTCAGAGGTGATGGCAAAACTCTTTAAAAAGCCTAAAATGTCGGTGAACCATAGTCGTATAAACTTAATATTCTGTTCCTTTGTCCGCTTAAGGACGTACTCCTTAGCCTCATCTTCCTTTTTAGCCATAATGTCTCCCTCCAATCAGCCAAAAATCCCAGACATCAATCTGGTTTTGTGAAAGTATAGATGAGAGCAGCCTTTTATTCAAGAGGTGTTGGCTTGACTGTGTAATAAATGCACTGATAAAATGCGACAGTAATGGGCGGTTAGCTCAGTGGTTAGAGCGCTGCGTTGACATCGCAGAGGTCACCGGTTCAAATCCAGTACCGCCCACCACTTTGTACAGTACGTTTGTCCAGGCTTGTACAATGTGCCTAATCTGAACACTTTGCTCAATATTCTGTCATACGCAATAGCTTGTGTCACGATCAGAAACTAGTTTGCTGACTGGTTTTATTTTTAGGAGTCGTCAGTCTGCTTATAGTTTGCCGTTAACCTGCTTTCAATCATGGTTCGGCTTGACATGATTTTAGGGTTTTGTTATAAGGGAAATATATTTCAGACAAAAACAAATAGAAATAACATTAAAAAATGCAAATAAACTTGTACTCTAAGAATGGAGTATGGAGGTGAAAAATGATGAGGGGTAAGCTCCTAGCGATTAGTTTTATTTCTTTGGCTTTGTTTATATCTTTGATGCCCTTGTTTTCTGGCTGCAGTGCACCGAAGCCACTGGCTGAAAAATCCGCTGCTATCCTTAACCTTTCTGACCTCACAGGGCCTCTGGGTGGGATTAATGTGCCAGGGGCAATGGGTGGTGACGACTATGTCAAAGACATCAATGAGAGGGGTGGTGTTGACGGAATTAAGATAAACCACATTGTGGTTGACACACGTTATGACACAGCTCGGGCCGTCTCAGCTTATAAAAGATATCGTAATGAGCCCAAACTCTTGATGGTTCTCGCTATCTCTACCAGTGTTGCTAAGGCTTTAGCGCCCTTTTTTGAAAATGACAAATTAGTAGCTGTTATTTCTGCTGCTGGCGAGTTTCAAGCAAAACCGGGCAGGATTTTCATGTGGTCAGTGGCTTATCAGAATGTCTTTGCCGCAGGCCTGGGCTGGATGGTAAAAGACTGGAAGGAAAAGGGAAAACCAGGGATGCCTGTAGTTGGCTATATCTCTTGGGACAACCCTTACGGCATAGAATTCTTGTTGGGTGGTAAGGAGTATGCTAGCAAAATAGGCGCGACTTTGCTCTCACCTGAACTGTTTCCAACAGGGGCGATTAAGCACGATGTTTATCTGATGAGGCTGGCGCAAAGCGGGGCTAATTACATTTGGGTTGGTGGTATTGACCCGACACCCAGCAATGTCATCCGAGATGCCCATGCTCTTGGTTTAACCAAAACCATTCAGATGATAAGTGACTTCTACGGACCTCATGAGACTATTGGTATTAAACTCCATCCCGAGGCTGTAGAAGGAACAATCCTCGTCTCCCACAGCTACATGGGGGATGAAGTTAGGGCTAATCCCAGAAGTAAACTCTGGACGAAATATCAGGGCAGGCCACTTGAGGAAATGGATGATAGCTATGTAGCAGCTTCAGGCTGGATAATGGACCCATTCCTAGAAGCACTGAAGAGAGCCTCAAAGGAAGTTGGCTATGAGAAGCTAGGTGGGGAGGCGATGTTTAAGGCTTACAAAAGTCTTACTGGCTGGATTCCAGAAAATCCGACATCTCCCTTTCCTTGCGCCTATAGCGAGACTTCAAGGCAGAACTATGACCATATCTTTATATATAAGGTTGTTAACAGCAAGGTGGTTCGCCTTACTCCTGAGCCGATAAAAGTCCCTGACGCTGTAAGCCTTCACAAGTGGTAGTCCTGCGACAACCACCATATAGTAATTACTTTACCTCACGCAGATGTGGTCTTCTTTACAGAGTTGCTCCGCATACCTGTAGAGGTTAAACAGAGCTTTGATTGAGGCGTTAAGCGAGGAATATACGGGAAATCCTCCGTTCTCGAAGGCTTTTTTGACCATCAGGTGATATTTTCTGTCCTCTTCGTCTTCGGAATAAGCATCAAGTGAAACGCAAATCATCACGGGCTTGCCGATTTCATCCCGGGCATATTGACAGCCGCTAATCATAAGTTTAACAAGCTCCTTCAAGTGGCCTTCAAGTGCGTCACCTAAAAACCGCCTTAAGTAATTTATTTCATCGAAGTGTAGCACCAGCGAATGTATATTCTTGTCGTGAATTACGATTTTAATGGCGTCAGCAAGAGTTCCCGGATTTCCAGGCATGTTGTAGTATATAGGCCAAGCATCTAGTGGGTTGCCGATACTGGTTCCTGCAATTGGCACTATCTTCCTTAATTCTCGTGTTGTTTCTTCGCTGAATTGGGGAACTTCCAAGCCTGCCTTTACGCAGGAGTCAGTTTCAATCACACTGAAGCCACCAGAGTTGGTGATCATGGAAATTCCTTTTCCTGAAGGGAGGGGGGAGTGGGTGAGCGCTAAAGCAGCATCTAGTAGTTCATCGAAGCTGGTTACTTGTAATGTTCCGGTCTGTTTGAAAAGTGAGTTCCAGGTTTCGGGTGAGCCAGCTAGAGAGCCAGTGTGAGAGGATGCTGCCCGGCTGCCATGAGCTGTCATGCCTCCTTTTAGCGCTAAAATCGGTTTTTTCTTCGCAGCTTTGCTCAGTTCTAATTTGAGGCGTTTCCCATCCTTTGTTCCCTCCATGTATAGAGCTATGACTTTGGTTTCAGAGTCATCTGCCAGATATTCGAGGAAATCGGGACAATCCAAATCTATAGCATTTCCGTAGCTGATTACCTTGCTGAACTTGATGTTTCTGATTTTTCCAAGGGTTAGGAATTGCTCAGCAACAGTGCCGCTTTGTGAAATGACTCCGACCGGTCCCTCTTCAGTAGAGGCATCGGGAATAAAAGCCAGTCCGGATTTAGAACAGTGGATTCCCATGCAATTAGGGCCAATTATCCTGATTTTATCTTTAGTTAACTTTTTTACCTCGTCTTCTAATCTTTTTCTTTCTTCTATCCCGGTTTCGCTGAAGCCTGCGGAAAAAACATGAGCTGCCTTTATGCCCTTCTGTATGCACTCGGTTAATACCTTTGGAGTTAGTGGTGCTGGCACTGCTATGATAGCGTAGTCAATCCCATCGTTGATATCCAAGACACTGGTGTAGCATTTCTTACCAGAGAGTTCTTCATATTTTGGATTTACCAGGAACAAATTATCTTTCATCTTGGTACTCATTAAGGCCTGTGAGAAGCCGTCATCGTAAGATGCTCCTATTACAGCGACAGCTTTGGGATAAAAAAAGTATTCAAATTCTTTCATTTTTTCTGTGTTCATGGTAGGTCTTCTGCCTTTCCTGTGTCATCAATTTCAAAAGTGACTGAGTTGCCTAAAGAGTCCTATCAGTCACAAAAGCACGTAATAGTATATCTGTAATCTCGGGGGCGTTCAAACCAAGATGCTCGGCATTCAGCTTGACTCTCTATAGTGGCGTTGATAAAATGCAGTTCGCTCACGATAGCGTGAGGTTTTTATTTATCGAAGTGCAGGATTCGAAAGTGGATATAGAGGAGAAAGAGGCCAGATTGGAAAGGATGAGGCATTCAGCCGCACATGTGATGGCTGAAGCTGTTCAGGCTTTCTTTCCCGATGCCAAATTTGGCATCGGCCCGGCTATCGAGGATGGCTTCTATTATGATTTCGAACTGCCTCGGGCTCTTGTTCCCGATGATTTGATGGCAATTGAGGCTAAGATGAAGGCGATAATCATGGCAAACCTTCCTTTTGCCAGAGAAGAGATAAAGAAGGCGAAGGCGCAAAAGTTGTTTTCCAAGCAGCCTTATAAGTTGGAGCTCATTGAGGAGCTTCCTGATGAGACTGTGACTATCTATCGACAAGGCAATTTTGTTGATTTGTGCCGGGGTCCTCATGTGGACTCAACTGGTGAGATCAAGGCTTTTAAACTCACCAGTATTGCTGGAGCTTACTGGCGAGGTAACGAAGGGTGCCCTATGTTACAGAGAATCTACGGGGTTGCTTTTGACACCGAAACTGAGCTTGAAGATTACCTAGCTCGTTTAGCTGAAGCTGCCAAGCGAGACCACAGGAAGCTAGGTAAGGAACTTGACCTCTTTAGCCTTCATGAGGAAGCCGGTCCTGGATTGGTTCATTGGCATCCTAAAGGAGCGTTGGTACGCCAGCTAATTGAGGACTTCTGGAGGCAAGAACACAGAAACCGCGGCTATGACATCGTATTTACACCGCACATCTCCAAAGTAGACCTTTGGAAAATTAGCGGGCACTGGGACTTCTACCGAGAGAGCATGTACTCGCCCATGGATATAGATGAGGTAGAGTACGTCATTAAACCGATGAACTGTATTGGACACATATTGATGTACAAGACACAATTGCGCAGCTACAGGCACTTGCCGATGCGCTTTGCCGAACTGGGTACAGTTTACCGATATGAGCGCTCAGGAGTATTGCATGGGCTGGCGAGGGTGCGTGGCTTTACTCAAGATGATGCCCATATCTTTTGTCGCTCTGACCAGCTTGAGACTGAGATAACTGAAGTTGTGCAGTTGGCTCGTTTTATGATGAACACGTTTGGTTTCTACGATTATGAGCTTCTTTTATCCACTCGGCCTGAGAAATACGCTGGGACTATCGAGGTTTGGGAGAGTGCTACGGAGGTTCTGAGGAAGGTCTTGGAACGCCTTGAGCTTAAATATGCAATAGACCCTGGTGAAGGTGTCTTTTATGGGCCCAAGATTGACATAAAGCTGAGGGATGCTTTGGGACGACTGTGGCAAGGGCCAACAATCCAGGTTGATTTTAACCTGCCGCAACGTTTTGATGTTACTTATATAGGTGACGATGGTTTGGAACACCGGGTGGTAATGGTTCATCGGACTGTGTTAGGTAGCATGGAGCGATTTATGGCTTGTCTTGTTGAACACTATGCCGGTGCCTTTCCCGTGTGGCTGTCTCCAGTTCAGGTGGTCATAATTCCTATAGCTGACCGTCACTTGGACTATGCTCGCCAAGTAGCTGATGAACTCAAGAAACATGGTATCCGTGTTCAGGTTGATGACCGCTCGGAGAGGATGAATTTAAAAATCAGAGAGGCTCAACTAGAAAAAATCCCCTATATGTTTATTACTGGTGACAAAGAACTATCTGCATCTAATGTTTCTCTTCGGTTGAGAAATGGCGAGGACTCGGGTTCGCTCTCACTCATCCAGTTTATTGGTAGGGTAAAGCCGATTATCGAAGCCAAAGCCCCAGATAAACTTTGATTTCCTGTTGTAAATATGGTATATTTCGCAACGGTCTACTCCTCGTAAGGAGGTGAGGAAAAACATAGTCAAGGAATTGCGCGTTAATCGAGAGATTCGAACGAGGGAGGTTCGACTTATAGGGGAAACAGGAGGGCAACTGGGAGTATTCCCACTGGAAAGAGCGTTGCAGATTGCGAGCGAGCGCGGTCTCGACTTAGTAGAGGTAGCACCTACATCGTCCCCGCCGGTATGTCGGCTTCTTGATTATGGAAGATATAGATATGAGCAGACCAAAAAAGAGCGTAAGGCACGAAAAGGTCAAAAAGGCGCAGTGCTCAAGGAGATTCGAATCAGGCCTAGGGTTAAGGACCATGACCTGGAAACCAAAATTAGAGTGGCCAGGAAATTGTTAGAAGCAGGTGATAAAGTAAAGGTTTTTATATTTTTCCGGGGCCGTGAAATAACTCACCCAGAAATAGGTTTGAAGTTATTGCAGAAAGTGGCAGATAGTTTGAAAGACATTGCTGCATTGGACGGAACACCGTCATCGGAGGAGCGCTATATGAGCTTGGTGTTTTCGCCAATTTTGAGCAAGCATACTAAGAAAACAGCTGTCGAGGAGCAAGTTTAGATGCCGAAGCTTAAGACTCATAAAGGAGCTCAGAGTCGTTTCCATCTAACTGGCACCGGCAAGATTATGCGTGTCAAAGGTGGAAAGAGCCATCTAAGGCGTAAGAAGCCATCTAGGACCAAACGCCTTTATGATGATACGATCCAAGTTCAATCTTCAGATAAGGTTAGGCTAAAGAGACTTTTGCCCTATGGCTTGAAATAAATCAGGAGGAGACGATTGTCACGAGTTAAAGGTGGTGTGGTTACCCATCGGCGACATAAAAAGGTATTGAAGTTAACCAAGGGGCATAAAGCTACCAGACATGCTTTGTATCGGCGAGCCCATGAGTCCATGCTTCACGCCTTATATTATGCCTATTGCCATCGCCGGGAGCGCAAGAGTGATATGAGACGGTTGTGGATCGTTCGGATAAATGCTGCTGCCCGGGCCGGTGGGCTTTCTTATAGTCAATTTATTGATGGCCTAAAGAAGGCTGATATTGCAATCGATCGCAAAGCACTAGCAGAAATGGCAGTAAACGACCCCTCCAGCTTCTCTAATCTATTGGCTTTAGCTTCAGCCAAACTTAAGAGCTAATCCTCTTCGCATAGCAAATGATACTAAATCAAGTTGAAGAGCTTGCCTCTAAAGCCTTTGGTGAACTAGATAAAGTCACTGATGCCAAGGAACTTGAGGCTTGGCGTATTCGTTATTTAGGCAGAAAGAGCACCTTCATACAGATTTTGCGGTCATTAGCTACTTTGCCACTGGAGGAGAGACGTTCAGTTGGGGCTCGAGCTAATGAAATTAAGGAAGCTTTTGAAGCTGGTTTGGCAGAGAAAAAGAGGAGTTTGGAGAAGCAAACCATTTATCCGTTAGGTATTCCGTCGGGGGTGGCGTTTGGAAAGTCTAGTTTAGTGCAGCTTAAAAGTCTCGATGTCACTTTACCTGGCCAGCAGGTTCTTCTGGGTCGCCTTCATCCGACAACTCAAATACTTGATGAGATTTGTGAGATTTTCAGTAACATGGGTTTTCAGGTTGTTGAGGGGCCGGAGGTGGAGTGGGAGTATTACAATTTCGAGGCGCTTAATATGCCGGTGGATCATCCAGCTCGAGACATGTTCGCAACGTTGTGGGTGGATTTCAAGACCAGGGCTGGCAATAGGTCTATGCTTTTACGTACTCATACTTCTCCGGTCCAAATAAGGGTTATGGAGAAATTAAGCCCGCCGATAAGGGTGATAGCTCCCGGGCGAGTATTCAGATATGAAGCCACAGATGCAACACACGAATGGATGTTTTATCAAGTTGAAGGACTTGCAGTAGATACGAATATTACCCTGGCTGACTTAAAAGGTACTCTTTTTGAATTTGCTCGCCGCCTTTTTGGCAAGGATAGGAAATGCCGTTTCCGCTGCGATTACTTCCCGTTTGTTGAGCCTGGTGTTGAGGTGGCTATTGACTGCTTGGTGTGTCAAGGAGATGGCTGCCGATTGTGCAGCAATAGCGGCTGGATTGAAATCTTGGGTGCAGGGATGGTGCACCCGGAAGTTCTCAGGCGCGTTAATATTGACCCTGAAGTTTATTCTGGTTTTGCCTTTGGCATGGGTGTGGAACGTATCCCGATACTTCGCTACGGGATAGATGATATTCGCCTTTTTTATAGTAATGACCTCAGGTTTTTAAGGCAATTCTAAATTTGGTTGTTACTTTACTTCTGAGAATTGGAGAATGAAAGTTTCACTTCGCTGGTTAAAAGACTACGTTGGCATTTCTGTACCCCTTGAGGAGTTATGTGATAGGTTGACTATGGCTGGGTTGGAAGTTGGGGGGACAGAGGTCATTGGCAGAAGCTGGCAGAATATGGTAGTTGGCAGAATAATTAAAGTTAATCCTCATCCGAATGCTGACCGTTTGCGGTTGGTTACTGTCGATTTGGGTAAGCAGCAGTCCACTGTGGTTTGTGGCGCGCCTAATCTTATGGTTGGAGATAAGATAGCCTTTGCTCACGTGGGAGCTCAACTTATAGATGGTCACAGTGGTAAGGTTGTGCAATTAAAACCAGCTAAGATTCGTGGGGTTGTTTCTGAAGGCATGGTTTGCTCTGAGAAAGAATTAGGAATTTCCGATAACCATGAAGAAATTATGGTTCTATCTCAGGAAGCACCTGTTGGTATTCCCTTGGCTGAATATCTTGGCGATACAATTCTGGATTTGGAAATAACGCCGAACCGTCCTGATTGCCTATCGGTCATAGGCATCGCCAGGGAAATAGCGGCTCTTACTGATACCAAGGTGTATATCACTGAAGTTCATTACCAGGAATTAGAAAGGGCGATGGATTCATTTGCCTCGGTTGAAATTGTTGAGCCTGAGATGTGTCCTCGGTATTGTGCCAGTTTGCTTACTGGGATTAAAGTGGCTCCATCGCCTCAATGGCTGCAGCAGCGTTTATTAGCTTGCGGCATGAGGCCTATCAATAATATCGTTGATATTACTAACTATGTGATGTTGGAATATGGGCAGCCACTTCATGCCTTCGATTATGCTCAAATCCGTGGAAATCAGATTATAGTGCGTCGAGCAAAAGATGGCGAGACTATTACCACTTTGGATGGAGTCGAGCGGATTCTTAACCCAAATATACTGGTGATTGCCGACAAGGAGCGAGCTGTTGCCATTGCCGGCATTATGGGAGGTTTGGATACAGAAGTTACGGCTGATACTACCACTCTCTTGATAGAATCGGCGAACTTCAACCAGGCAGTTATTCATCGGGGAAGCATCGGACTCAGATTAAGCAGCGAAGCTTCGCTGCGGTTTGAGAAGGGGCTTAGCCGAGATTTGCCGTTAATAGCATTAAAGCGGGCTACTCAATTGATGTCGGAATTGGCTGAAGGTAAGGTGGCTAAGGGAATCATTGATGCTTACCCCAGCAAGGTAAAAGGTGAACCTGTATTGCTGTCTTCTGCAGATGTTAAGCGGCTACTTGGGATGGATATAGGGGTTAGAGAAATCATAAGGACTTTGGAGTTGTTAGGGTGCGGCTGTGAAAAGACTGCTTCACGGTCACAGATTCGAGTAAAGATTCCGTGGTGGCGCACTGATATCAATTGTGTTGCTGATTTGGTTGAAGAAGTAGGCCGTGTTATTGGCTACGACAAAATACCAACTACCACGCTAAGTGCATCTTTGCCAACATATGAACCAATGCCGATGTTGTCTCTTAGACGGCAGCTACGTAATATCCTCGTTAGTTGTGGTTTTCAGGAGGTACTTACCTATTCCTTGACCAGCCTAGAGATGATAAGCAAGCTTTCACCTGAGCTTTGTCTGGTAGGCCCGGCTCCAGTTAAGGTGGCTAATCCTATGTCTAGGGAGCAAGAATATCTTCGCACCACTCTGCGAGCTGGCCTTCTCTCAGTTTTAGCTCGCAATGAGAGGTATCATGAGGATGGTATCAGGCTTTTTGAGATTGGGAAAGTATTCTTATCTCGGGAGGGAGATTTGCCTCAAGAGAAGGAGATGCTTTGTGCTGTGCTCAGTGGATTACAGCACAAGTCGTTCTGGCGAGGTAAAGCGCGACCTGTTGATTTCTTTGTGGCTAAGGGAATAGTGGAAACCATTTTGTCCCGACTGGGGTTGGTAGCGAGTTTTGAGATAAATGAGGATGAAAGCTTGTGCCCCGGGAGAAGTGCCGCCATAATCGTTGGAAATAAGATGGTAGGTGTCATTGGTGAATTGCATCCAAAGGTGTCGGAATCTTTTGAGCTTTCTGAGGCTGCCTATATTATAGAAATTGACTTGGACAGGTTGCCTTTTGGAGCTGTGTCCAAGAAATATCAACCGATTTCCAGATATCCGAGCATAACTAGGGATATTGCGCTGTTGGTAGATGAGCGGATAACTTATCAACAGATTTATGCAATCATTCAAGATTTTCCCTTGGTGAACTCGGTGGCTCTTTTTGATCTTTATGTTGGTGAACAGGTGCCGTCAGGTAAGAAGTCTGTTGCTTTCAGAATCGTCTATCAGTCAGACACACGTACTTTGACTGATGAGGAAGTAGATAATGTCCAGCAGCAAATTCTTGAGAGTTTAAGTCGGGAGCTAGGAGCTACTTTAAGGGCTTAGAAAATTCAGGTATAATTGGTGGTTATGGTAATACGGAAAACCAAGAATCTTTATCTATATCTGGCCCTAGCCTGTTTTGTTGGTATAGTGGCTATATTTGTGGCTGATGGTTATTTTGGTGTTTATGACATAGTTTACGTAACATCTCAAGAGCATGAGCAAAGGATAGAGCCTGATTATTGGCAACAACCTTGGGTAAAAGAACAAGGTTATGGAGTAGGAACCTCGTGGGGGGAGCCAGTTTATTTTAAGTACAGGATCGAGAACCGAACCTTTTCGATTCATGAAGATGAGGTTGAAGCCTCGATATGGAGAAGCGGTGAAAAGATAAAACAGCTATTGGATGAAAGTGTCTCGGTGGCTCCATTTAAGGACGCAACAGTGGAGTGGAAGTTACAGCCTGAGGACCTGGGGGAAACAGATTTGGGGCTAGGAGGATATAGAGAGTACACTGTGCGGATCGGATTTGGGGACATAGAACGGAAAGTAATCCTGAGCTATTATCGCGAGGTGCCCGGGTATCCTGAGAAAGGAGTGCCACAGTCTGTTCCTGTGCCGAGCAGATGATGAGGTGTTAATCGCATGAGAATCTATATTTTGTATGGTTTTGGTATTTTACTGTGCATTTCAGGAGTTGGTTACTTGGCAGCAGAGTACATCAAGTATCTCTCCGAACCGGGTAAACTTGCTTGTCTGGCTCTGACCACAGCCATGTTTGCCCTGTTCGGCAGATATTTTGATGAGAGAGGCTGGTGATTGATGGGGGCTATAGCTGTAATTGGCTCTTTGGCGCTTATCGGCTGGCTGATTTGGCGAGCGGTTAGGAGAAAACCGATAAAAGCTCATTTGGTAAGTTACATTCTTGCCTGTGTCTCAGGAGCTTTTACCTTCACCTTTTTCCTGACTATGGATTTGCCGAAAGTTATCAAGATACTGGTTTCTATTGTTCTGGGTGGTATATTGATATTCATAGCTGCCTGGTTTCAACGGCGTGTTAAGCCAAGCTGGACTTAACTTTCTGGGGATTTGCAGACCTTGCCTAATCGAATCGCCGCTGAAGGATAAGTATAAGCAGGCTGATGTCTAGCATCACACCTATTGCACCGATTATCCAGACCTAGAGGGGAACTTGTTGTGATGTGAGGGGTAATGGAAGTGGTGCATCTTCGGTGCGGAAGGCAAAAGTAGTACTCCAGTCGCTCTGTGTTGGTTCTAGTGCCATCACTTGTCAGAAGTAACTGGTGCTGTAATCAAGTGTCCCCTTATGCTTGTAACAATTACTGGAGAGCTCTGTCTCGACCACAATTTCAGTCATCGCCGCATCTTTAGCCAAGACGAATTTATATCTTTTGGTGTTTGTGAAAGGTGACCAGGCGAATAATGCCAATTTAATCGGGCAGCCGAGGTAGCCGTTATTAGGCAATAGTAATTGTGGCCCGTAGTAGGGGTTATTGTCTGTAGGCCTTCTTTGACGATGAGCATTTCTCTCCAGAATGATGGGCTGTAGATGTTATCACCGGTAGACACACTTTGTATTGTTACCCTCCAGTAGTAGGTATGGCCGGCTTCTAAAGTAGGAACGGTCCATGAATTACCATTGGCGTCGATAACCTTTCCCCCCACCAGGTGGTCAAGAGCGGGAGCATCTAGGTCGTGGAGAACGTAGAATGGGACTGACCAGCCTGTACAAATTGTCTCCTGTGGCTGAACTAAGTTTGAGGTTTTACAATAGCCACCAATATAGGCGACCTTTAAAGAAAATTCCTCGTCTTTAGCTATTTCGATGGTATAACCTTTAGCCAGAGACACTGGCTTCCATATAAGGTTTATCTCGCCAGCTCTTCCTGATACAGGGTCGAGGTTTATCATCGCTTGGCTTACAGGTGCAACAGATGTAGGACCAATCCAGGAAAGAGTATCTCTATAGCCCCAAACTCCACCTTGAGATGGGTTATATGAGCGCTGGTCAATGAGCCAGGTGGTAATTGGTTCACCAGACTCCAAGCCACCGCAGATTCTTAGTCTTTTTGTTGGTTCTGTGCCAAAGCTGATGGGGTCAAGACCAGCACCAGCCCATGACCACCGTATATACGCAGCCCAAGCATCACAAAAATAGAAGCCACGTTTCTCGATATTGCCAAGCTAGTAACGGGAGCAGGTCAACTCGGCCCACCCCATTGAATTGACCAATTACCTTTATCAGGTAGTGGCCAAGCCCAAGCTTCCCCACCATAATATGTTGACAACTCATATATTCCACCTGAATTGATGGCAAAGATTTTGCCATCGCTTTTATAGCTTGAACTGGCGACCACCAATGTGTTGCCACGGGTGGGAAGTTGCGTAGTTATGGGAGTGAAGTTATCACCCCCGTCTGTAGGGTAAGCTGCGTCATAGATACCAGTGCCTATACCACCGACGATGATATGCCCCCTGTCATTATCTGGTGTTAGCCCGGTATAAGCAGTGGCAATGCTGTATCCGGTACCAAGCTCGATAGACACACTGCTACCTGATACCCACCCTGCCCCACTGAAGTTAAACTTCTGAACATAGCCATCGGGGCTAAGGACATACAACGTCTTGCTGTCTTCAGCAGCTATATCTTGAGAAACAAGGCTCGGATTTATCTCGGTCCAGTAATCGCCGAAATCTGGTGACCACATTATCTTTCGTGTACTGACAGCTGCCCAAAAAACAATTTGCCCATCGGCTTTATCCCTGTCAGTCTGAGAATAGCAATGTCTGTTTGACCTGTAGCACAATCTTGATTAGTGGTAGTCTGGCATAGGACCCATTCTCAGTTCGAACCAATGGGTGAACTCTAGCTGCGCCAGACACTGTCGAAACCAGAACAGTTGGGATTGTGGTTGATTGAATTCAGGTAGACAGTTGAGCAATCAGGAGCTGGGGCGATGTCAGTTAACTGGCTAATTTTGGTGTCAATTAATGCCAGTTGATTCCATGTCTCACCGTTGTTTCGATTAAGTGACAGTGCTGATTCATCAAAGTCTTTGCCGATCAGATAAGGGTTTGGCCAATTAGCTCCAGCAACAAGAGCTTTGCTGGTGGCTGTACCGGTAAAAGCGACTCCGAAGTCCGTAAAAAAATCAACCGACTTCACAGTGATCTTTCTAACAGTTCTCTTATTATCGAAGTTATTCCTTTGAGTGGTACAAGTTGTACCTGGCTCTCCTTGCGCCATTTTATCTCTATGCTTTGGTTCTCTAAAGTGCGGGGGCTAACAGTTAAGCGGAGAGGGATTCCTAATAGATCAGCATCATTGAATTTAACTCCTGGGGACTCATCCCGGTCGTCGAAAAGCACTTCTAAGTTTGCACTAGTCAAGTCCTTGTAGATTTTTTCTGTAGTTTCTGCAACATCAGAATTTTCCGGACGAAGAGGACAGAGGTAGATATGGTAGGGTGCAATCGCTACGGGCCAGACAATGCCCTTATCATCGTGATTCTGCTCCACTGCGGCTGCCAATAGCCTTCCCAATCCAATACCGTAGCAACCCATAATAATTGGTTGTGAGATACCATTTCGGTCGAGGAAATAAGCCCCTAGATTTTCAGTGAGAAAAGTACCGAGCTTGAAGACGTGACCTACCTCGATGCCATGGCTGGAGAGAAGTATGCCGTTGCACTTAGGACAGCTGTCTCCGGGACGAGCCACAGCGATATCAGCGATAACGTCAACTTTGAAATCACGAGGGTAGTTTACATTTTTAAGATGAGTATCTGGTTTATTAGCGCCGGCGATAAAGTTAGAGCCCAAAGTTATTGAGTCGTCGGCTATAATCTTAATACCTTTTATGCCAATTGGCGAAGCTGATCCAGCTACTAAGCCGGCTGCTTTCACCTCGTTTTCTGCGGCCAGGCGCAGCTCAGTACATTTCAACAAGTTTTTGAGTTTCGTTTCGTTGACTTCCAGGTCTCCTCGAATCACTACAAAGACAAGCTTGTCATCGGCTGAATAAAAGACTGCCTTTAAGGTGTGGCTTGTTGGTACACCCACAAAGTCGGCCACCTCTTCGATAGTTTTGATGTTCGGTGTTGATATTTCTTTGATGGGTAAAGGCGTTTTCTTATCTAGTTCGGGTTTAATACTCCGAGCTTTTTCTATATTGGCGGCATAATCGCAGGCTGAGCAGCAAATAATTTCATCTTCACCAGTTTCAGCGATAAGCATAAACTCGTGAGATTCTTTACCACCTATAGCACCACTGTCAGCTTCTACTACCACTGCCGGTAAGCCACAACGGGAGTAAATATTCTTGTAGGCTTGAAGCATCTTTTGGTAGCTGTTATCTAACCCTGCCTCATCAACATCGAAGCTGTAGAGATCTTTCATGATGAACTCGCGGACACGCAGCAAACCACCTCGAGGTCGAGGTTCATCACGGAACTTGTTTTGTATCTGATAGAGGAGAAGAGGCAAGTCACGGTAGCTCTGCACATAGCGGCGGACAAGCTCTGTGATAACTTCTTCGTGGGTAGGCCCCAAGACCAGCATGTGCTCTCTTCGGTCAGTGACAGTGAATAACGTCTTGCCAAAAGAAGGGTATCTTCCTGATTCTTTCCACAATTCAAAGGGTTGGAGTGTAGGTAGCATCAGCTCCTGCCCCCCGGCTTTGTCCATTTCCTCTCGGATTATTTGCTCGATTTTTCTGAGCACGCGCCAGCCTAACGGTAAGTAGGAATAGACACCGGCGGCCACTTGTTGAATCATTCCTGCCCTGAGTAACAACTGATGACTCAAGGTGTCAGCTTCTGAGGGTATTTCTTTTAATGTCTTGCCGAAAACTTGGGAAAATCGCATATCTTTTATTCTTCGAAGCGGGCCTTTAGTCCTTATTGGCAGAGTCCTTATTTCCAGCTATTCTATACTAAATGGTGGATATTTGTCAGTCAGAAGCAGGCAGTAACCGCTTACTCTCGTGTACCATCGGATATAGCCGGCAACAAAATAGAAAGCCCACTTTGGGTATTTAGCGGTGAACAAAATGGCCCACCAGGCGACAAAAGCGACAATGCTGGCAGCTATGCCAAGGGCCCATAAGACAATCCCATGAGGTATAACCATAAGGCCCCTAAAGACGGTTGTCAGCCGTGAGAGTTTCTCTTGATGTTCCACAGTGATAGTTATCGGATAGTCCATTCTATGCTCCTTTGTGATTTTTTGCTATTCTTATCTAAGAACTATGGTTCAGTAAGATTTAGATTGTTGCGGAACACGGACTTGTTTATTTAAGACATTTTTCACCTTTGCCATAAGTGCGTTCAGGAAGTCCTTTTCAGTGACGGTCCTTACCACTTTACCTTTCTTAAATATGGCGCCTTTGCCTTTGCCGCAGGCGATGCCGACATCGGCGTCTTTTGCCTCGCCGGGACCGTTGACAATACAGCCCATGACAGCAACCTTGATAGGTTTACTTATCTCTCTTAGATATCTGTCTACGGATTCAGCAAGGCTGATGATATCGACTTCAGCCCGCCCGCATGAGGGGCAGCTTATTAGGGTAGGGCCATGTTGGCGTAGGTCAAGGCATTTCAAGATTTCATAGGCGGTTTTTACTTCTTCGCAGGGATGAGCACTAAGGGAGACCCGAATAGTATTGCCGATACCTTCATGAAGGAGTATGCCGATACCTACCGCGCTACGAACGATGCCGGCTTTGGGAAGACCAGCCTCGGTTATGCCTAGATGTAAAGGGTAGAGTATTTTAGAGGCTATTGCTCTGTAAGCCTCGATAGTGGTGGGCACATCGAAGGCTTTAAGGGAAATCTTAATCAGGTCAAAGTCCAGGCTTTCCAGCAAATGGATTTGTTCTAGCGCTGTGCATACCATATGCTCAGCTATAGAAGGGTATGGTTTTGAGGCCGGTGGTAGGCTTCCAGCATTTATACCGATGCGAATGGGTGCCTGCCTTTCTTTAGCTACACGCACTATTTTGGTAATTTGTTCTGGGTCACGAATATTGCCAGGGTTTAAGCGGAGTCCATCAGCGCCAGCCTTCAATGCTGCTATAGCGAGCCTGTAGTCGAAGTGGATGTCGGCAATGATGGGAATAGAGATATTCTGTTTAATAGCTGAAATAGCCTGAGCAGCTTCCATATCGGGCACGGCTAATCGGACGATCTCACAACCACAGTCAGTAAGTTCCTCGATTTGCGCTGCAGTAGCGGGTATATTCCTTGTGTCTGTTTTGGTCATAGACTGCACCACGATGGGTGCATCGCCACCTATAGTTACTGTCCCAACTCTTATTGGATTAGATGACCTTCGGACTATCAAGGCAGTAGGTTCTCTCCCTGAATAATACGCGTAATATCGTAATAACTCACGACAACAATCAGTAGAATTAGCACTATCAGACCAATAAGATGGACAAGCCCTTCTCGTTTAGGTGATATTCTCTTTCCTCGTCGGATCCATTCTAAGACTACGAAGATAAGTCTGCCTCCGTCTAGGCCTGGGAAGGGAAACAGGTTGATTATGGCCAAATTTATGCTAATTAGAGCGGCCAGTTTAAGAAATGGGCTAAGGCCAGCTTTAGCAACCTCACCGGTGAGGCCGGCAATGCCTATCGGGCCAGCTAGCTGGGGTGCTGTGCCTCTAACGAACCAACCTATCACTTCATTTCGGAATAAGATAAGTATTTCCCAGCAATGAGTTATGCTTGAAGGTATTGTTTTCCAGATAGGATAGGACTCGCGGACTAGGGTGCTGTCTACCCCCATGATAGTGATACCGATGGCTCCTTGTCCCTCCGGTGGATTCCATCTTGGCATCACACTTACCTCGTGTTGACCAAGTTCACCTTTCTGTAGCAAAATCTTCATTTCTCGGCCCAGGTTAAGCTGGACAAGATAACCCACATCAGCACGGTTTTTAATTGTGCGGTCATTTATTGCCAGGATTGTGTCTCCTGATTCAATGCCAGCGATTTGAGCTGGCGAGGCTAAGGCTACTTCCTGAACCTGTACTTTTTCTAACGTTACATTGTGCGGAATCATAAAGCTGATTGAAAACAATAATATTGGAAGCAGGATATTCATCAATGAGCCGGCACTAAGAACTAGCAACCGGATAGGGATGCTCTTGCTGGCTAGGCTGCCTGGTAAAGTTGGGTCTTCTTCTCCCAGCATCTTGGTAAATCCGCCGAGCGGAATGGCGTTTAGTGAGTATGTTGTCTCGCCGCGCTTGAAGCTGAGAAGCCTGGGTGGGAAACCGATACCAAATTCCTCTACCTTTACGTGCGCAAGCTTAGCTGTGATAAAGTGGCCGAACTCATGAGCGAATACGAGTACTACTAACATGCCTAGGAAGCTGATGGTGGTCAGTGCAACTGTTTCTAACATAAACTCTCTCGCTTGGCTAACTTAAGTGTAGTTTCTCTTGCCCAAGCATCTGCAGCCAGAATCTCATCTAGGGTAGGATTGGCTATACCATGGTGTAAGCCGATAGTCTCGGCTATTATTGTAGGAATATCAGAGAAGCGGATATGCCTGGTGAGAAACAGTTCTGTGGCTATTTCATCGGCAGCGCAGAGCACGGTGGGATATGTTCCTCCTTTTTTTCCAGCATCCAATGCTAGTTCGAGGCAAGGAAATCTGGCATAGTCTATTGTTTCAAAGGTTAAGGATTTTATTTTAGCTAGGTCAATGCGCGGCAACGTGGAGTTAGACAATCGCTTGGGGTAAGACAGGGCGTACTGGATAGGTAGACGCATATCAGGGAAGCTCAGTTGTGCCTTTAGTGAGCCGTCCACAAATTCTACTAATGAGTGGATGATACTCTGGGGATGAATTATAATTTCGATTTTCTCAAAAGAGATAGCGAAAAGCCAATGGGCTTCGATTGTTTCCAGTCCCTTGTTCATGAGAGTTGCTGAATCAACAGTGACCTTCTTTCCCATTTTCCACGTGGGATGTTGTAGCGATTCTTCAACAGTGACTCTGACCAATTGAGACGGGGAGTAATGATAGAATGGGCCACCTGAAGTGGTGAGGATAAGCCTAGCTACCCCAACCCTCTCTCCACGAAGGCATTGCCATATGGCACTATGTTCACTATCAATAGGCAGGATTTTAGCACGATGTTGCTTGGCTTCTGTAATAATGATTTCACCTGCCATGACCAGTATCTCTTTATTAGCCAGGGCTATACTTTTGCCAGCTCTCACGGCTGCCAAAGTCGGAGACAATCCTGTCTTGCCTGTTGTTGCTATGGCGACGAGGTCGACTTCGGGATGGCTGGCTATCTCCTCCATAGATGAGAATCGTGTTTTACCGGGCAGGGTTAACTTGAGAGATGAGTATGCTAGCCGGGGCTGAAATTCACTGATTTGTTCGGCTAGCAAGTCCGTGTTTTTTCCCCCAGCCAATCCTACAACCCTGAATTTGTCTGGAAAACTCCTGACTATGTCTAGGGTTTGTTTTCCTATTGAGCCTGTCGAGCCTAGAATGGCAAGGTTTTTCATGGCGTTGACCATAATGTAGCAAGCACCACGCAATAGTATACTACAACCCCGGTAAATATGAGGCTGTCGAGACGGTCAAGCATACCGCCATGTCCAGGTATTAGTTTGCTTGCGTCTTTGGCGCCTGCGTTGCGTTTAAGCAATGATTCTATTAAATCGCCGAGCTGGGCGAATACGCTGATAACACCGCCTAAAAGGGCTGTCTGCCAGTAATTGAAAGGTAGAGTAAAGATTATCCTAAGGATTATTGAAGCTATAATACTAGCTAATAGCCCACCTATGGCTCCTTCCCATGTTTTGCCTGGACTTATAGATGGAACTAATGGTTGTTTACCCCAGGTTCTGCCGACAAAAAAGGCGCTGGTATCACTAGCGAACGTGGTGAACATTGCCCAGAATACCAACTCTTTACCAAGTTCCAGGTTTCTAAGACTGACCCAGTGGCTTAGCATCCAGCCGATGTAGAGTATTCCAGCCATTGTCCATGCCCAGCTATCGAAAGCTTGTTCTCGCTGAGGTCTGAATAATAGCCAGATTAGTGAGATGATTATGGCAGAGGTAATGAGAAAAGGTGTCATGGCGGGATATGAGCAATGGGGACTGAGGATAAGCAGTAGTACCCAGGCTATGCCCAAATAAGTGATTGGTTGTATTTTTAAATGGCTAGCCATTCGGTAGAACTCGAAGCTGCCAAGTCCGGCCATAACAAATACAAGGAGCGTAAACCATGGTTCGCCGAACCAGATTATGGCGATAAGAAGTGGTATACCGATGGTAGCAGTGATAATTCTTTGTCTCAGCATTGTTTATCCTCAGGTTCTAATGCCTAAGGTGTTGGTAACTCTAGATGTTGGCCACTGATAGAACTTTTCGGAACTGGCGAGCTCAACGTTGTCGTCTTTTCATTGACGCAGATTGACTTCGTTAAAGATGGCATGCTGTAGATTTAGGAGTTCTTAGACCTCCATAATCTCTTTTTCTTTATCTTGTCCTATGCTATTAACTCGATATATGAAGTTATCGATGAGTTTTTGAAGTTGGTCGGAGGCTCGAGTATACTGATCTTGGGATATTTCTTTATTTTTCTCCACTTGCCTTAGTCTTTCGATGCCGTCCCGTCTAAAATTGCGTAGTTCGATTCTTGCCTCTTCTAATCTTTTATGAACTACTTTAATCAGCTCTTTGCGTCGCTCTTCGGTCAGGGGTGGGATGGGGATACGTATGAAGGTGCCATCGCTTGTTGGATTGAGGCCAAGGTCAGATGTGAGGATAGCTTTCTCAATGGTGCGGATGGAACTGCGGTCCCACGGTTGGATAAGTATCATTTTAGCTTCGGGGATTGAGATAGAAGCAATTTGGTTCAGTGGAGTGAGAACGCCGTGATAATCCGCTCTGATATGCTCAACTAGAGCTGGTGATGCCCGTCCAGTGCGTATAGCTGCTAAATCTCGGGTCAAGGCATCGATTGCTTTCTGCATTTTACTGTTAGTGTCAGTAAGTATTTGTTCAATCATCTCACTTTCTCGTTAGCGACAAAGGTGCCGACGTGTTCCCCAAATATAGCGCGTTCAATACTTTGCTTTCCCCGAACGTCAAAGATTATTATAGGAAGGTTGTTGTCTTGACATAATGAGAAAGCGGTGCTGTCCATTACCTGGAGGTGCAAGTTTAGGGCGTCTTTATGTGTTAAAAGGTCGAATTTTTTCGCCTGTGGATTCTTGAGAGGATCAGCATCGTATACCCCGTCTACTCTATTTTTAGCTACTAGGAGGACTTCAGCTCCGATTTCAATGGCTCGTAGCGCGGCAGCAGTATCGGTGGTCATGTATGGGTTTCCTGTGCCTCCGGCAAAAATCACTACTCTTTTCTTCTCGAGGTGTCGGATAGCTCGGCGGCGAATATAAGGCTCGGCAACAGCTTGCATACTAATGGCTGACTGAGTTCTGGTGGTGACTCCCTCGTTTTCTAGTGAGTCTTGAAGTGCCAGGGCATTAATTACCGTGGCTAACATGCCTGCATAGTCGGCTGTAGCCCGGTCCATTCCTTTAGCTTCGCTACCGGTGCCGCGCCAGAAGTTGCCTCCACCAACGACTATAGCTACCTCAACCCCTTGCTCGATTACTTTCTTTATTTGTCGGGCTACACGTGTTAGAACCGCACGATCGATGCCAAACTTCTTCCTTCCCATGAGTGCTTCACCACTCAATTTGAGAAGGACACGTGTGTATTTGGGCTTTTTTGCTGCCACCTCAATAACCCAGCTCGAATCTGACAAATCTGCGTACTTTGATATTCTCACCAACCTTGGCTATCGTTTCAGTGATGATGTCTTGGATTGACTTATTTGGGTCTTTGATAAATGGTTGGAGCAAAAGGCAAGTTTCTTTGGGGTCTGAGTCTGCTTCTTGTGACATATCATCTGGAGAAATGAATTGGGGGGACATGGCGGCTATTTGTAGAGCCAGATTATGAGCCAGCTCCTTAAACTCATCAGTACGGGCGACAAAATCGGATTCACAGTTGACTTCAACAAGTGTCGCAATTTGCCCTCCGGGGTGGACATAAGCTTCAATTATTCCTTGGTCTGCGGCGCGGTTGGCTTTCTTGCGAGCCAGGGCCAAGCCACGCTCGTTAAGAATCTCAGCTGCCTTTATTATGTTTCCTTCTGCCTCAAGTAGGGCATTTTTGCAATCTATAACACCAGCACCAGTCTTTTCTCTAAGCTCTTTTATCGTTGTGGTTGAAACTTGCAATCTTACCTCCTTTTGTAGGTAAAGAGGGTATACTATCTATCTTTCGTCTTCGTCAGGTGTGAAAATATGAGATTCCATTGGTTCGGCAGGTTCTGCCGCTGCGGGGGATAGCTCAGCAGTTACTATTTCGCCGGTCTCCTTAATCATCTTACCTTCGAGAACAGCATCGGCTATTTTGCTGCATATGAGCTTTATCGCCTTTATGGCATCATCGTTTGCTGGAATAAGGTAATCGATGCCAGTGGGATCGCAGTTGGTATCTACAATAGCCATTATGGGTATGCCAACCTTTCTAGCTTCTGCCAGAGCTATTTTCTCCTTAGTTGGGTCAGCAATAAATAGAGTTCCAGGAAGGGTGGTCATTTCCTTAAAGCCACCCAGCAGTTTGTTAAGACGCACTATTTCCTTTTCAACTTTCAATTTCTCTTTCTTAGATAAATAATCTAATTCACCCTTGTCCCTTCTATCCTCAAGGCGGACTAGGTAATCTATCCTGGCTTGGATGGTAGAGAAATTAGTTAACATTCCTCCTAGCCATCTCTGATTGACATAATACATACCACATCGTTTAGCTTCCTCTTCTATTATTTCTTGGGCTTGTTTCTTCGTGCCGACGAAGAGAAGGCTTTGCCCATTACTGACTAAATCTCTGACGTAAGCACAGGCTCTATCTAGCATGGCTACAGTCTGTTCTAGGTCGATGATGTGGATGCCATTTCGCTGGGTAAAAATGTAGCTTTTCATGCGTGGGTGCCAGTGACCGGTTAAGTGTCCAAAATGGGCACCGGCTTCCAGAAGCTGTTTAACTGAAATAGACTCAGGCAAATTCTGGTCTCCTAACTCTAAGTACGACTACTTGACCAAAGTTGCTCAACAGTATAGCACAAGGTGCTTGGATAGGCAATTATCTTTATCCGAAGAAACAGGGTAGTACCGGATGAGCCCTTCAAAGATTCACCCGTGGGCAACCAGATAAGTGTGAGCTCTTAAGTTCAAACTGCTAAGACTTCTAATGTTACAGTCTCAATTCTTGAGCTAATATCTCTCGATGGAAGTCAGCATCGCCAAGCATGAGTTCAGCGGCTTT
>VGNY01000012.1 GCA_016865895.1 Chloroflexota bacterium
TAGTCCTCACAAGTCCGCACAGGCAATCAACAAGATAGGGCAGGAGATTGGTGGTGAAAAGTTTCTAGTCAGAGATTTTAAGAAAAAGGAAGGTTTCAAACGGGCGGTGCAATTGGCCAAGAGGTGGGAACTGTACCGACAGGACTATTGTGGCTGCATATATAGTATGAGACAAGGAGGCAGAGATGAGTAATTGGCCGGAGAGAGACGAGGCTCAGAGGATTCTGGATGAGTGGGTGAGCAATAAAAATCTGAAGAAGCATGCCTATGCTGTGGAGGCAGCGATGCGGGCTTATGCCTTCAAGCTTGGCGGCGACCCTGAGAAATGGGGAGTAGTTGGCCTGCTCCATGATTTCGACTACGAGAAATATTCCAACCTGGAAAACCATCCATTTAAGGGAGTTGAGTATCTGAAAGATAAGGGGTATGCTGGTGAATTGATTGAGGGGATACTGGCTCACGCCGACCATGCCGGCGTGAATAGGGACACAGACTTGAAGAAAGCTATTTACGCTGTAGACGAGCTGACGGGACTGATTGTAGCGGTTGCCTTAATGAGACCATCGAAGAAGATAGCTGATGTCACCGTTGAGTCGGTTATGAAAAAATGGAAGGAGAAATCCTTCGCTGCTGGAGTGGACAGGAAGATGATTGAGACTGGTGCCGCGGAACTTGGCATACCCCTTGAAGAACATGTCGGGATAGTCCTCAAGGCGATGCAGGGTATAGCCGAGAAGCTTGGACTTTAGTGGTAAATTGTCACTCTGGGACCCCGCAATAATGTCATTCAGAATGACAGAAGGGGCACTTACCACCGGCCTCTTTTGCGGTAGGTGTCAATAAACCTCTTGATAGACCGGTCATAAGTCCTTTCCACCTCGGCAGGGAAGTAGCAGGCTGGTAGCTCGCCTGCCTCCCGGTGATACCTCAGACACTCGCAGCAAATACCTTTTCTGGAGCACGGCTCATAGGTGCAGTTGCACTTCGCTTTGTTATCCTCGATTTTGCATTCTCTCATTATTAGCTCTTACCTTCTCTGGTCGAATCTACGGCGGAGGAGGAGAGAAGCGATGGTGATTTTCTGAATCTCGATGGTGCCACCGGCGACTCCCCAGCCCCAGCCATCACGCATCATCCGCTCCACAGGATATTCCTTGGAGTAGCCATAACCGCCGTGTACTTGTAAAGCCATCCCGGTGACTTCTCGCACCATCTGATTAGCAAAGCACTTAGCCAAGTTAGCCTCCAGTGGAACAGGCAAACCCGTGGCTGCATTTACTGTGGCTCGATAGATGAGAAGACGGGCCGCTTCAACCCTGAGAGCCATGTCCGCCAGCATGAACTGAATTGCTTGAAATTCACAGATGTCTTTGCCCCACTGTTTCCTTTGTTGTGAATAGGCCATAGCTTCCTCTAGAGCTCCCTGGGCTATCCCCAGGCACATGGTAGCATTGCCACAGCGCTCAAGGTCGAAAGCCAACATTAGCTTTCTGAACTCACCCTCCTTCACTACTAGATTTTCCTTAGGAACGCGGCAATTGTCGAAAATCAGGTCACTGCTGGGAAAGCCTCTGAAGCCCATGAACTGTTCCTGTTTGCCGAAGGAAAAGCCGGGCATCCCTTTCTCGATGATTAGCCCGCCGATGCCTTTAGCCCCTTTCTGCTCAGTGAGCCTCACATATACCACATAGACGTCGGACTCACCGCCGCCGCTGACGAAGCGTTTCATACCGTTCACCACGTAGTAGTCGCCATCCAGCACAGCTCTGGTGGTGAGGTCAGTCAGTGCCGAACCAGCCTCTGGCTCGGTCATGCCAACTGAAATCATCGATTCGCCCCGGCACACGGGTGGTATATATTTCTGTTTCTGTTCATCAGTACCAAACTGCTCGATTACTTTAACCGGCCCAACATTCGATTCGAAGACAGGTGCGGCGCATAAAATTGATATCCGAGCTAGCTCCTCGATTGCCAGTATAGCCTCAAAGGCAGAGCGTCCCTGCCCTCCATATTTGGTAGGAAGACATAGCCCTAGGAGGCCTAAGTCGGCTAGCTTTTTCACGTGCTCGTGAGAAATTGGCTCAGCCTTAGCTTCCCACTCTGCCACCTTGGGGCGAAACTCTTTTTCGCCTAAATCATGCACCATCTTCTTCAGCATCTTTTGCTCTTCATTTAACTGAAAGTCCATCTCCTTTGCTCCTTGTTTTTTACTTGACTCCGACTGGTTATTTTATGCCCTAATCAGCCTTTTTTCAATTGACTTTGGGAAAAGCTTTGGTATCCTGAACAATACCGCATAACAAATGGACAGACACACGTCATGGTGATATTATTCAGCTCAGCGTCGAAACCCTACAACCACGCAATAGTTCAAAGCAAATAAGGGAAGGATAAGCCATGGCACAAATCGAGTTTCCTCAAAAGGGTATATCTCGGGAAGAGGTTCTTGCCACGCTGAACTCAATCAGAACTGGTGATGGCGATTGGAAACACGGCCGCATGTTCAGCCTCGTTTACAACGCAGGAGAAGAAGTGGAAAAACTCGCTGGCGAAGCCTGCGCCCTATTTATGAATGAAAACGCCCTGAGCCCCTTTGCATTTCCCAGCCTGTTGAAAATGGAAACAGAGGTCGTTTCTATGATGGCAAACCTGCTTGGCGGAGATTCAGAAACGGTTGGCTTCATGACCTCGGGCGGGTCAGAAAGCATCATGGTGGCAGTTAAAACGGCACGGGATTTTTCTCGCGCTCGACGGCCCGAGATAGTCAACCCTGAACTGATAATGCCAAGCTCAGCCCATCCCGCCTTCAATAAGGCAGCCCATTATCTAGGGCTTAAAACAGTAGTCGTACCCACAGACAAATCTCTAAGCGCCGATGTGGAAGCAATTAGCAGCGCCATAAACGAAAATACAATCATGCTTATCGGCTCAGCATTTTCCTACCCCCACGGTATCCTCGACCCTATCACAGACCTGGCAGAAATTGCCTCCAGAAATGGCCTATGGATGCATGTAGACGCATGTGTAGGCGGTTTGATATTACCGTTTCTTTCCAAACTTGGTTATCCCATTCCACCCTTCGATTTTCAAATTCCCGGAGTGAAGTCAATATCAGCCGATATTCATAAGTACGGCTTCACTCCCAAAGGAGCATCAACCATCCTCTATCGTAACGCTGAACTGCGGCAGTATCAAATTTTCGCTTATGCCGATTTTCCGGGTGGTGCTTACGCTACCCCTAATGTGCTGGGTTCACGGCCGGGTGGGCCCATAGCCGCAAGCTGGGCAGTCATGAAATATCTTGGGCTTGAAGACTTTATGCGCTTAACCAAAACGACCATCGAGACGACAAGGAGGCTCATCCAAGGAATCGAAGCTATTCCAGAGCTATATGTATTAGGAAAACCACCAGCGACAGTGTTTGCCTTTAGCAGCGATGTTCTCAATGTCTTTGCTCTTGGAGAAAAGATGAAGAGTTTCGGATGGAATATCGACAGCCAGCACTTGCCTCCGTCACTGCACATGACCGTATTCCCCATACATGCCACCATAGTCGAGCCATTCCTAGCAGACCTGCACTCGGCGGTCACAGAAGTCGCTGCTCTGAAACCTGAAGACATCGCAGGCGAGGCTGCCTTGTACGGAATGATTGGCTCAATGCCCGACCGCGGCATGGCTCGGGATTTCGCCATCCAGTATCTGAATGACTTGTATCGCGTTCGCTAACATAATTGTGTGTCTATGAATCTGTTTCTTTTAGGCTGCTTCCTGGTTCTTGCCCACACTGCTGAAACTATTTTAGGCTTTGGTGCTACCCTTATTGCCCTCGCCCTGGGCATATATCTCTTCCCTTTGACAACGCTAGTTCCCATACTTGTTATTCTTGGCTTGCTACAAAACATTTGGTTGGTTGCTCGATGGTTCCGTTATATCGAATGGCGCATCCTTTGGCGAGACATTTTGCCTATGTCAGGCGCGGGCATGATAATCGGTATATTAAGCAGAGAACTCGCCAGTGAAAGCCAGCTACGGATGGTTCTGGGCGCATTCATTGTTGTAGTGTCAGCAATGGAACTGGTCTATCTATTTATCAAGAGTGCTGACAGAAGTGAATTGCGCTGGTACTATCGCATTCCACTTCTCTTTGCCGGAGGTATCTTTCACGGCCTGTTCGCCACAGGTGGGCCACTCATTGTATATTACGCCAGCCGCCAGTTAAAAACGCAGGAAACCTTCCGTGCTACACTATCGACCTTATGGCTCATCCTAAACACAGCACTGCTGATTGGCTTCTCAGTGAGCAGACAGGTAGATTTGAGCACTCTGAAAATGACCACCTTAGTACTCCCGGGGTTAATCATAGGCATCATTCTGGGAAACTTTATTCGTGTAAGAGAGCTACTGTTCAAAGTGATGACCTATGCCCTCTTGTTTTTCAGCGGCCTGTTTTTGCTGATACAATAGTGAAACCTCAAGCATTATCGTCCTATTGAGACAGAAATGATTCGGATAGAACTCGTCCCAGACCTTTCCCACTGCATCGAGACTGTAGCCAGAAAAGAGTATGAGAACCTGGCAAGAAGTTATCTCAAGACTGGCAAAAGTGCTAGTGAATTTGAAGCCAAAATCGAGCTTCTTCGGACCTTTTTGGAGTCAGCGGATTTTAGAAAACTGCGCCAGCAAAGCGAGGAATACCTACTAAAGGGACACAGCGTTAAGTTCATCTTGTACCAAGAAAAAGGAAAGGCCAAGTACAAGCTCGTCCGCTGCTAGCACGCTAAGTCACTTGCCCCTCTTCTCATAGTCGGGGCACCAGACGGCATTGGGACGCTCTGGATGATGACAGGCGCTACGCCAGTCCCATTTACAGGTGTCACAGAGAAGTACTTTCATACCCAGCATCATCTTGAGGCGAATTTTAGCTCTGTCCAGCCAGCTTGGACCTCGTTTCTTACTCATAATCATCCGAAGTCTATCCCACTACACGACGGCATGTCAAAAAGAATGTCAAGAAAATCACAAAACATATAACATTATGTAAAAAAGAGTATTGACTCAAGCTAGACCGCTCACTAGAATGAATCAAGTATTCAATATAATCTTAATGACCGGTTAACATCGCCCTGAAATATCAAGTTTATCAGATAGGGCTGGGGAAGTTGTGGACATTTGCATCGTAACGGAAAACGGCCAGCGAATACCAGTATGTAATCTGACGATTCAAGACGATGACAGGTAACCGAGATTGCCTTAATGTTGTTTCTAAGAAAGGAGAAAAAGGAACATGACTTTACCATTAGAAGGAATGAAGGTTCTAGAGCTTGGCTTTTGGGTGCTGGGCCCGGTGTGTGGCCGTATACTTGGCGAGCTTGGCGCCGATGTTATAAAGATAGAAGACCCCACAACAGGTGACCCGCTCCGTGGGGTGCTCTCTTCAGGGATGATCTCAGCTACCGGCGCCGTTGACCCGTTCTGGGAATTGTGCAATCGGGGTAAATGGGATATGGCGCTTAACCTGACAACAGAAAAAGGTAAGGAAATCATCTATGAGCTGGCAAAAAGGTCAGATGTATTTATTACTAACTACCGCGCCTCTGTAGTTGACAGGCTCGGATTAGACTACAAGAGCATAGCCAAGCTCAATCCTAAGATTATCTATGCACAGGCCACGGGTTTCGGTCTAAAAGGGCCCCACAGGGATAGACATGCTTTCGATGAAACCGCCTTCTGGATACGCTCCGGCATCATGTCCACACTGGGCGAGCCTGATTTACCGCCGGTGCCGCTGCGCGGCGCCATGGGAGATATCACCACTGGCACTTATCTGGCAGGTGCCATCGTTACTGCTCTACTGACTAGAGAGCGATTCGGGATAGGGCAAAAAGTGGACATATCGCTGATGGCTAGCGGTATGTGGGTAGCGGGCTTTGATGTTCAGGGTATTGCTCTTCTCGGGTTGGACGTGGGAAAATTCGCCAGAAAACATGTCGGTAATCCGCTATATAACACCTATCAGGCAAAAGATGGCAAGTGGTTTCAATTTGTCATGCTTGAGACAGACCGATACTGGCCTAATGTCTGCAAAGCCATTGAAAGGGAAGACTTGGAGAAAGCCCCCAGATTCGATAGCCACGTAAAGCGATGCCAGAATTCCGAACTCATCATCTCCATGCTGGAGGAGATATTTGCCACAAAGACAAGGGATGAGTGGGCAGAGCGATTCGAAAAACTAGGCCTGATATGGGAACCGGAAACCAAGGTGATTGAAGTTATAGCCGACCCACAGGTATCAGAGAACGAGTTTCTCACCGAAGTTGAGCATATCTCCGGCGCCAAGTTCAAGCTTCTACGCCCACCTTTCCAGTTCAGCGAAACCTCCATCCGCCCAAAAACTCCAGCACCAGAGCACGGCCAACACACTGAGGAAATCCTGTTGGAGCTAGGATATGACTGGGACAAAATATCAAAGCTGAAGGAGGAGAAGGTGATTATTTAAGAACAGGCGAATATATCTGCAACAACAAAATTAAACTAACGAGGAGGTGAAAGTTGGCTCAAAAGCTACAAAGAAACCTATCATTACCCGGCGCAGTTGCCACCATAACAGGACTGGTGGTTGGTCCTTCCCTTTTCGTGTTACTTCCAACTCTGGCCGGAATGACTGGCCCCAGCCTTTGGATGGCTGCTGCTGTATCGGCAATACCCGCTATATTCTGCATTCTCTATGTGATTCAGCTAGGAAGCGCTGTCCCCGTTACTGGATGTCACTATATCACAATCACCAGATGGATTTCCCCGCTAGCCGGATGGATTGGTTCACTGTGTGGTACTATAGCCATCGTCGTTACCACCTGCATAGTAGCCTGGGGCTTTGCCGCCTATATCGGCCATTATGTCCCAGCTGTGCCACTCCTGGGGTGGGCGATACTTATAGTGCTGATATTTGGCTTAATTAACTATCTCGGCATCAGGTTGGTGGGCTGGTCTCAGCTAGTAATGATGGCAATTTTCATCCTAGCAATACTTCTCTTCGGCATTGGTGGGGCAATGAATTCAAACCCGGAATTCCTGGAACCACTCTTCCCCAAAGGGATGGAAGGATTTATCATCGTATGTATCATCGTCACCTTCTTGTGGACCGGTTTTCTAGGGTTGGCCGAGGTCGGTGGTGAGATAATAAGCCCGAGGCGAAATATCCCGCGCGCCCTCATCATATCTTTCTTCATCGTTTTGGCTCTCTATATACTCCAGCCATTCGCACTGGTCGCCACCATGCTCTGGAGCGAAGTCGGTGAGATAGGAAAGGCAGCTATCCTCGAAGCTGCATCACGGTTCCTGCCTTCGGGCGCCGTAATGTTCATCGCACTAGGTGGTATTATGGCCATGTTGACCACGATAAATGCGCTGATACTAATTGCAGCGCGCGACATCACAGCCTGGGGCAGGGACGGCATGATACCAACCATCTTTAGCCGGGTCAACAAGCGGTTTTCCACACCGGACGTAGCCTTATTGACAACCACGGTTCTTTCACTAATCGGAGTTTCGTTTGCGGTTACACTGGACAAGTATGCTACAGCAGGCGTTCTGGCCCTGATGATTGTCCAGATTCTGGGCGCCACCGTAACCTGGCTATTGCCCAAACGAGCACCTGACATATTAAAAAAGGCAGTCTTCAAGTTCTCACCCTTCTGGCGCTGGTTTACCTGGATAGGCTGCCTGGTACTATTCGGTTTAATCTTCCTCTTTGGCCTTATGATTGATATGACATTAGGCTTAATCTTCGTCGCAGTGATTGCTGCTGGCCTGATCTACTGGTTCGCCAGAAAGGCGTACCTGAAGGGACGAGGCATAGACTTAGACCAGCAACTTGGAAAGATTACCGGAGCCACACTCGAGGAGCTAGAAGTAAAGTAACAAATCTTAAGCGCCTGCGCTTAAGGTGAGAACATGGTAGACGGCTGGCTGTCAATTTAAGTAGCAGCTAGCAAAGAAATGTTTTACGTGCCCGATTGACCCCTTTGGCAAAAATCACCATCCGGCACGGAGGTGAAATTATGCAGTTAGAGACTGTCATTTACGAAAAGAAAGACGATATCGCCATAATCCGATTCAACAGACCCAAGGTGCTTAACGCAATAAATACACAGCTAACCAGCGATTTTCTCAAAGCACTAAAGGAGGCTCAGGCGGACCCCGAGGTTAAGGCAGTCATTGTGAAGGGAGAAGGTAGAGCTTTCAGTTCGGGAGATGACCTCTCTGATAGCAAAATCGTAACCATCGAGCAAGGATTGAAGTATATAGAGACCCTGCAGGATACCACCAGAACCATGTTAAAAATGGGCAAACCCATAATCGCTGCTGTTCATGGTTATGCCCTTGGCGCCGGGTGCGAATGGGCAATGGACTGCGATATTAGGATAGCCGCCGAAGGAACAAAGTTCGGCTTCCCCGAGACAAACGTCGGTGGCACAGTAACCAATGCTGGCACCAAACTATTGCCGCTCCTTGTCGGCCTGGGTCGAGCTAAAGAGCTAGTCTTCACCAATGAGATGATTGATGCCATGCAAGCAGAGCAATGGGGACTGGTGAATAGAGTAGTACCGTTAGAAGAACTGGACAAAGCAGCGATGGATATGGCGAAAAAGATAGCTAAAAACTCAACCCTGGCAATTTATTTCTCCAAGAGGGCACTGAATCAAGGAGTATACCAGGACTTCGAGCAGACCCTTGAGTTGGAAGCCAGAGATGCGGCGGTTGTCTTTTCCACATTAGAAGCGGCTGAACGGGCAAAAGCTGCCCTCGAGAAAACCAAAGAGAAGAAGTGAATAGGAGCTAAAAATGATAATAGATTTTCGTATGACTCCCCCGATGAATGAGTGGATGAGTTTGGAAGAAGGACAAAGAATACTCCCCACCAGCTACTTGAGGGGTTATCTGGGGACTTATGCCGATGTTGCTTTTGCCTTCCAGATAACTACTGACGACCTTATCCGCAGCATGGACGAAGCCGGTGTTGATGCCGCCGTGATGCAAGGGGAATGGGGAATAGGCGACTACCGCAAACAGAATGACGCCATTTACAGAATAGTCCAGGCACATCGTGATAGGTTCGTTGCCGGTTACCTGTGCGTAAACCCGCTGGAAGACGATGACATGGCCAAGGTCGTCGAGAAAGAGGTGAAGGAGAGAGGCTTTAAGGGCGTAAATATTCAAGGTTTCGCCTGCCGACTCAGAGCCAATAACAAGCGATTCTATCCGGTCTATGCCAAATGTCAGGAATTGGGCATACCAGTGACCATACACGCATCAATCAACTTCAGCGTAGACCGGACTATAGACTACAGCAGGCCCATATACCTTGATGAGGTTGCTTGCGATTTCCCCGACCTTATCATCGTCGCTAACCATGGCGGCTGGCCTTGGGTCACCGAGATGGTAGCCGTTGCCTGGAAACACCCCCACGTTTACATCGAAATCGGGGCCGTTGCGCCGAAATATATCGGCACGCCGGGAACCGGTTGGGAACCGCTGATGGTGTACGGCAACTCGCTTCTCCAGGACAGAGTCTTATTTGCCACCGACAACATGCTGCCACCAAAGCGATGCGTCGAGGAACTAAGAGCGCTACCTTTAAAAGATGTAGTCAAAGAAAAGTGGCTCGGCGGCAATGCTGCCAGACTCCTGGGGCTGGATAAAAAGAAATAACGCCACATCCTTCTATGCGACCACCGCCGAGGGGTGCTCTTGGAAGGGATGTGGTCGCGCCACTAGTGAGAAGAGGAACGGACAGCAAAATCTCTTGTTCTTGCGCTAAAGATAGAATAAAATGCTTGAAGCACGATGTAAAGGAGGTAGACGGTAGCATGAAGCACATTGTAGTCTTGGGCGGAGCCGGCACTATGGGCTCTGAAGTGATACGTCAATTGATAAGACGCAGCGATGCCAAAATAACCGTCGCTGACGCCAATTCAAAAGCGCTAAGCAGATTGGCGGCTGAACTGGGCGATAGGATTGATACGTCTGTAGTCGATGCCAACGACTTCAGCGGCTTAGTCCAACTGATGAAGGGTGCAGATGTAGCAGTCAGCACTGTCGGTCCCTTCTATAAATATGGCAGCAAAGTAGTTAAGGCCAGTATAGCCGCCGGGGTAAACTTCGTAGATATTGACGATGACTTCGATGCCACCCAGGAATCGCTTTCTCTGGATGAAGAGGCAAAAAAGGCTGGCACTACCGCGATAATCGGCATGGGAGCCAGCCCGGGAATTACCAACATCATAGCTAAGTATGGCGCCGATAAGCTGGAGCGGGTAAACGAAATCCGCCTATTCTGGGCGGAAAGCGCTATAGACCCAACAGGGCCGTCAGCTCTAAGTCACTGGTTTCACATCATCTCGGGTGACATCCCTGTATTTAGTAACGGCGATTGGGTTAATGTCAAAGGTTTCTCGGAGCCCGAAATTGTAGAGTTCTTGCCCCCAGTCGGTAGACTTGAGGTCTATTATACCGGTCATCCCGAGCCGGTAACTTTGCCACGCTACATTAAGGGTGTGAAAAATGTAAGCATTAAGGGCGCACTCTTTCCACCTGGCATCATGGGACTATATAAAACCTTAATCGATACCGGCTTTGGCAGTCCCGAAACCTTCATCGTAGGAGAGGGCGTGTCTATGCCTTTCAGGGAGTTATCATCCAGAATCATCCGGGCTATGCCCCGTTTTGCCCCAGAATTCTTCGGAGAAATCTTCAAAGAAGCAATAGAAAAATATCAGAGCTGTGCAGGCACATTCAAAATTGAGGTTAGCGGTGAAAAGGGAGGAGAGGAGATGAAATACGTCTATGACCTGCTAGCTGATTCAGTGAGTCGCGGCACGGCAACACCGGCGGCGATGGCAGCACTCATGCTTTTAGAAGGTAAGGTTAAACAGAAGGGTGTTTTAGCTCCAGAAGGCGCCCTTGACGCGAACCTGTTTTTTGCAGAAACGACAAAGGAGGCGCAGCTTCGCGAAACGGGGATAAGAGCCAGGACGATAGGGAAAACTGCCAATTAAATAGAGATTTGAAAGGAATCCATCACTATTCCTGTCTCGATGGCAAATAGATTTTCCGGGCAAAATGGTTTCCCCCATCGCTCGTTGAGTCTATCGTAGGCAGCAGCATTAAAAAGACGCAGTAAAAAAGTAGCACCGTCCTTTCCAACCGCATTGAGGTTGTTTACAAACGATGAAATGTCATTCTGAGCGAGGCGAAGAATCTGTGAGATTCTTCGTCGCCCCAATTTGTTGGGACTCCTCAGAATGACATTCATAAACACTCTCCCGCATTTCTTTTTTGACATTATTACCGAATTTTTGATAACATAAAATGCAAATGATTTGCATTAGCATGGAAAACTTGGAGCCTAGTCATAAGGCTGGTGATAAAAGATGGCTGACTCAAACAAACAAAAGAGTGGCGCTAAGCAGATACTGAATAGCTCAAGCCAGCGAGTAACAGCTCAGCGTACCCTGCTTCTGGAGTTGCTCCGTCAAAGTGATGAGCATCTGGATGCCGACGAACTATATCAGCAAGCACGAAAAAGGAACTTCCGAATTAGCCTGTCCACAGTCTACCGGAACTTGCAGCTTTTCAAAAAGCTGGGACTGGTGGAAGAGCACCACTTTGCCGAGGAGCATCACCACTACGAAGTGAAACCGGAGGCAGAACATCAGCATCTTCTATGCCTCAACTGCGGCAAAATCGTTGAATTTGCCTGCCCCCTAAGCCAGAAGTTTAGGGAGGACATCGGCAAACAATATGATTTCCATATAACCGGGGTCGATGTCCGCATGACAGGTCTGTGCTCCACCTGCTGCAAGAAAAAGATTTAAGGCAATTAGACAGGAGTTTAAATAACGCTTATGTCTCAAAAAGTTCAACTCACTTTAGCTCAGATGAGAGCAGGGCAGAGCGGCACTATAGTTGCGATTTTTGGTGGTAGGGGCTTAACCCGCCGTCTCGAAGCTGTGGGAATCAGGGTGGGGGGAAAGGTGACTAAAATAAGCTCTACGCTTTTCCGAGGACCAGTTACTCTTAGGGCGAATCATACCCAGGTGGCCATCGGCTATGGCATGGCCAATAAAATACTGGTCGAGGTCGACACATCCTCTTAAGTATCCTCATTGGACAGTGATGAAAATTCTACTGATGGGCAATCCCAACGTGGGCAAAAGCGTTCTTTTCTCCCGACTTACCGGCACGCGCACTATCGCTTCCAATTATCCCGGCACTACCGTGGGCTTCACCAAGGGTTATCTGAAGCTAGGTGAGGAACAGGCCGAGGTTATCGATGCTCCCGGCACCTATACACTGGAACCGACCAGCAAGGCGGAGGAAGTAGCCACAGAAATGCTGAAAGACGGGGACTTAATCATCAATGTAGCCGACGCCACCAACCTGGAGAGAAATTTGAATCTCACCTTGCAACTGTTGGAAAGACAGGTTCCAGTAATAGTTGCCCTGAACATGTGGGATGAAACTCACCATAGAGGCATAAATATCGATGTTGCCAGGCTCGAAGAACTGCTGGGGGTTCCAGTCGTCCCTACGGTAAGCGTAACCGGACAGGGAATAAAGGAATTAGTCAGTCGCCTTCCGGAAGCAGCGACATCTCAAACCGCCTGCGCCAGCAGCGACGAAAGGTGGACCAAAATCGGCGATATCGTTAGCCAGGTGCAATCATTAAGCCATCGTCACCATACATGGCGAGAGGTAATGGAAGACGCCAGCAATAATCCAGCAGGCGGCGCTCTCATCGCCCTGTTAGTTCTCTTTGCCACCTTCTGGGTTATCCGCCTTATCGGTGAAGGCATCATAAACTATGTGACCGACCCATTGTTCAACTGGCTATGGACACCGCTGCTAATGAAGCTGAGTTTGGCTCTAGGGTCGGAAGGTTTCTGGCACGACATCCTGGTAGGCAAACTTATCAACGGGGACATCGCCTACCTCCAGTCCATGGGCTTGCTCAGCACCGGAATTTACATCGAGTTCGGCGTGGTAATACCCTACATCGTCTCTTTCTACCTCATATTAGGAATACTGGAGGACGTCGGTTATCTACCTCGCCTGGCAGTATTGATGGACACTTTCATGCACAGGATAGGGTTGCACGGTTATGCTATTATCCCCACCATCCTTGGCTTAGGCTGCAATGTGCCGGCAATTATGGCGACTCGCATACTGGAGAGTCGCAGGGAAAGATTTATCGCTGCTACCCTGATTTCTATCGGTGTTCCGTGTGCGGCACTACAAGCTATGATAATAGGGCTGGTAGGAACACAGGGTATGCAGTACGTGGCCTTGGTCTACGGAAGCCTGTTTATATCGTGGATTACTATAGGGTTCATCCTCAACTACGCTGTGAAAGGGTTCAGCCCGGAGCTTATGATTGAGATTCCACCCTATCGCCTGCCGCCATGGCGAGTCATCGGCGAGAAACTATGGCTGCGGGTCTCCAGCTTTATTAAAGAAGCTCTGCCCATCGTGCTCGGAGCCGTGCTGGTGGTAAATATCCTTTACATGCTGGGAGTTTTCGATTTCATAGCTAACATCGCCGCCCCGGTCATGAGCGGATTACTAGGGCTACCCAAGGAGACAGTTGTCCCGTTAGCTGTGGGATTTCTGCGCAAGGACATAGCCGTGGGTATGCTCGCCCCGCTGGGATTGACCGCCAAGCAACTGGTCATCAGCAGCACCGTCTTAGCCATGTTCTTCCCTTGCATGGCTACCTTTGTCATACTGGCTCGAGAGCTAGGTGCCACAGACATGCTCAAAGCTACCGGGATAATGATAGCGGCAGCGCTAATCATGGGCAGCCTGCAAAACCTTATCCTGTAAGGTTGCACATCAATTTGAGCCAAAAATGGCTTAGGTATGCCCCTATGAGTATTAACTCTTCCTTGTAGACATCGGATTACTACGGAGGACTTGACACAGCAGCGTATAATGGTAGGATATAGCAAATAAGGAGGGGGACATGATTGCCGAGTGGTTCAAAACCCGCAGATATTTTGACAGCACCAAACAGAAGCAAAATAAGGCTTCTGTTTACGAATTTCCAATTAAGTACGGAATAATTAAGCGAAGATTGACAAGGCCAACCTCCAAGATATCATTTAAGGTCGCCCGACCAATAGTCGAGGGGGCACTTAGAAGCATAATCCGCTTCGATGTAAAGGGCAAGGAAAACTTGCCATCAAACGGGCCAATTATCGCCGTCTTCAACCATCTCCATCTGATAGACCCGCCGCTACATATAATCAGCATTCTGCCCCGCGATAGCATCATCATGGCCAAGGAGGAGCTGTTCTATTACTGGCCTATCCCCATCTTCCGTATATTAATGGACATCGCTGAAGCCTATCCCGTGCGCCGCCGTGGAACCCCTGAAGAAAGACAATTGGCAATGCAATACGCAGAGGATGTGCTGGCAAGAGGTATTCTTTTCGGCGTGTATCCAGAAGGCACGCGGAGTAAAGCCGGCTGCCTGAAAGAAGCTTATCACGGTTGTGCTCTCATAGCCTTACGCACTGGAGTTCCACTTATCCCTGTTTCTATCCGCGGAACCGAGAAGCTCAGAGGAATCGGCTGGCTGACCCGCCCCAAGGTAACCATCACTTTCGGCAAGCTTTTCACGCTGCCATCTATAGGGGGTGAGCCAACTGAAGAAAAGCTGAGAGAGCTTACTGAGTACATAATGGGGAAAGTCGCTGCCATCCTGCCACCTGAGTACCACGGCAGGTACAAACCCTGTTGAGTTGCCTGCTGGAACCGAGGTACATGGCCAAAGTAGAAATAGAAAAGGCTCGTGAGCTTGGCTTCTGCTTCGGGGTCAGGCGAGCTATCAAAGTAATCGAGAAGGCATCCAAAGAACATAAAGGGATAGCCACCCTCGGACCTATAGTTCACAACCGGCTGGTCGTTGCCAAGCTGGCTGAAGTGGGAGTTAAGGTTGTAGATGAACTAGACCGAGTGAAAGACAAAATCGTTGCCATTCCCTCTCACGGCATCCCACCACAATCGCTATCACGTATTCAGGCTCGACAGCCTCATGTCATCGACACCACCTGCCCTATAGTCCGCAGTGCTCAGAGAGCAGCCAAAAAACTAGCTGATGCTGGCTTCAGTGTCATCATCTTTGGGGAAGCCAACCATCCTGAAGTCAAAGGCCTGCTGGGCTGGGCTGGCAATAATGCTGTAGCCACCATGGACGGAAAGGGGATAGGCGCTATCAAGCTGCCTCGTCGGTTGGGCATCCTCTCTCAGACCACACAGAGCCACACTGAGTTTGCCGAGTTCGTCAACCGGGTAACCAGTAGTGTCTTTCCTCACGTTCAGGAGTTACGCGTTATCAATACTCTCTGCCAAGAAACGCAGAAACGGCAGGAGGCTGCCTTAGAACTAGCTGGAAAAAGCGAACTGATGATAGTGGTCGGAGGACGCAATAGTGCCAATACACAGCGGCTCGCTGAGGTGTGCTCACCGATAGTGGAGACTCACCTGATAGAGACAGCCGCCGAAATAAAAAAGGACTGGCTCTCAGGAAAGCAGCATATTGGTATTACCGCCGGCGCTTCTACTCCGGATGAAGCTATAGAGGAAGTGGTGCTAAAGTTGAAATCTCTTGCCGATGATAACTGAGGTTTCTAGCCTAGCTGGTCATCAAGTTTTCGTCCACCGACCAGATGGAAGTGGACATGGGGCACAAATTGACCGCCATCAGGACCGCAACTTACCGATAGGCGATAACCCTTCTCCGCAATGCCTTCTTTCTCAGCCAGCTCCCTGGCTAGCAAGATAACTCCACCCATTAACCCTTGCTGCTTGCTGGTGAGCTGTGTTAGTGAAACAATGTGAGATTTGGGTATGATAAGAAGATGCGTAGGTGCCTGAGGATGGATATCCCGAAAAGCTAAAAGCTCTTTATCCTGATAAACGATATCAGCAGGTATCTCCCCAGCAACAATGCGGCAAAAAACGCATTCCATTGGTCTATGGTGTGGCTACGATACGCGGATTGATAGACAGGTAACCGTTCTCTTTATGCCCGGTATAGGGTGGATTCTCTCAGTAACCAGGCTGCCAACGGCATTGAAGTCATCATGCTCAACAACAGCGATGACATCGTATGGCCCGGTTACCAGGTCAACCGACTTTATTTCCTTAACTTTCTGGGCTTGAAGAGCCGCGACAACATCCTTGGTCCTGCCTACCTCCGTCTCAATAAGCACAAAGGCTTTAGCTGGCATAATGTCACCCTCCTCTAATTTAAATTTTAGCCTATGACGCTAGATTGACGCAACTCAGCGATTTGCGATTGGGTATAGCCTAACTCTCGCAATATCTCTTCAGTGTGCTCACCAAAAATAGGAGCCAGCCTCCTCACCTTGCCCGGGGTATCAGAGAGCTTGATGGCGATTCCCGGCTGTTTTACTTTGCCCACAGTGGGATGCTCTATCTCAACAACCATGTGGCGGTGGAGCACTTGAGGGTCGCTGAAAACTTCATCCAGGGTATAGACTTTACCCACCGGCACATCTTTCTCGGCTAGAAAATCAAACCACTCGTCTCTAGTCTTGGTCAAAAAGACCTCCTCTAGATTGGAAGAAATTTCCTCCCATTTGTCACCTTCGGGTTTGTGCAGAAAATGCTCCGGCGAGATGCAATAAGGTATATACTCATCCTTGCCTAGAGCGCGGCATAGATTCTCCCAAAACCATGGCTCAACACAGCCAATGCTGATGTATTTGCCATCCTTAGCCTCGTACACACCGTAATACGGATAAATGCCATGAAGCCACGTTTCACCTTTCTTAAACAGAACGCCACTGGAAAAGTATTGGCTAATAAACCAGGTTATGATGGACATTGCTCCATCTGTGTAGGATATATCCACGTATTGCCCTGCACCTGTTTTGTCTCTGGCTACTAAAGCTGCCATGATGCCGATGACCCCGTGCAGAGAAGCTCCAGCGAAATCTGCTAATAGATTTAGTGGCACAACTGGCGGTCGGTCGGGAGTACCAATGAGATTAAGAGCACCGGCTATTGAGATATAATTTACATCATGTCCTGAGAATTTACTGTACGGGCCATCCTGCCCATAGCCACTGAGAGAGCAATAAATAATCCGAGGGTTAATCGCACTTATTGATTCATAATCAACGCCTAAACGTTTCACTACTCCGGGCCTGAAGCCTTCAATGATGACATCTGCTGTCTTTGCCAGCTTGTGGAATATATCTCGACCTTGCTCAGACCTTAGATTGAGTCCGACACTTCTCTTGTTTCGATTAAGTGCATCGAAAGCCGCCTGCTTCCTTCCCTCCTCCCCCATTGGCGATGTACCCAGCCCAGCACCTCGCCCACCAACCCCAGGTGGTGCTTCGATTCTAACCACATCAGCTCCCAGGTCACCTAAAATCATGGTACACAACGCACCGGGTGCCAGATGAGTAAGGTCTAAAATCCTGATGCCTTCTAAAGCTAACATGTTACCTCCATCTTCGATTTCTTAGATTTGCCAGACTTCACTAATAATACTTTTTGGCTTAACCCCAGTCAAGGTTAGGGGGACTTGACACCGCTTGTGACCTTTTGTATAATAGGCAAACGGTTGCCTACTGCCCTAATCCTACACTGTAAGGAACAGCTTTATGATAGGCATTGAAACGCAAGAGGTCAAGAGAAAGGAGCTCTCCATCCTAAAAATCCTGAGTGAATCTCAGGAGCCTTTGGGTGCCAGGGTCATCGCTCGACGCCTGAAAGACTATGGAGTTTACCTGGGTGAAAGAGCAGTCAGATACCACCTCAAATTGATGGATGGAAGAGGTCTAACTAATCTTGTCAGTCGGGATGGTCGTCTGCTCACCGAGTTGGGTGCAGAAGAACTAGGCAATGCTCTGGTCAGAGATAAGGTTGGTTTCGCCCTAGCCAGAATTGAACTGCTCGCCTTTCGCACCGATTTCGAGTGGGACAAACGCACCGGCTTAATCCCAGTTAACATCTCTTTCTTCCCGAAGGCGAAGTTTGACAGGGCACTGCAGGCAATGAAGCCGGTATTCGACGCAGGGATTTGCGTAAGCGACCTGGTGGCTGTAGCTCAGGGGGGAGAACAATTGGGTGAGTTATTCGTCCCTCCAGGCAAGATAGGGCTGGCAACTGTGTGCAGCATCGTGATAAACGGCACGTTACTCAAGGCCGGAGTTCCTATGGATTCCCGATTCGGCGGTATACTCCAGATTCGAAATCACCAACCGCTTCGTTTTGTAGAGCTCATTAATTATGCCGGCTCTTCCCTCGACCCCTCAGAGGTATTCATCAGAGCCAGAATGACCACTGTAAGAGAGGCAGCCAAGACAGGCAAGGGCAAAATACTGGCCAACTTCCGTGAAATACCAGCCATGTGCCGCCCAACAGCCGAAAAAGTCGTGGCTAAACTGAAGGAGGCGAGCCTGGGAGGGCTGATAGTAATGGGCAATACTAGCGAGCCAGTGTGCGAAATCACCGTGGACCTCAACAGAATCGGAATGGTTCTCATCGGAGGTTTGAACCCTGTAGCTGCCGCGGAAGAAGCTGGTATCGAAGCAGACAACCGTGCCATGAGCACTGTCATGGAATATCAAAAATTGACCAGTTTTTGGGAGGTTATAACGTGAAACAAGTTAAAGTCATACCATGTCTGGATGTCAAGGATAGCAGAGTGGTTAAGGGGGTAAAGTTCGTCAATCTGAGAGACGCCCGTGACCCGGTGGAGGCCGCTGTAGCCTACTGCCAACAGGGGGCTGATGAACTTGTCTTTCTTGACATCTTTGCTACCGTGGAGAACAGGGGCACAAGATTAGAATGGGTCAAAAGAGTTGCCGAGAAGGTCACCATACCATTTGCCGTAGGTGGCGGCATCAGAGACACCAAAGACATGAAGGATTTGTTTGACATCGGCGTCAGCAAGGTCTCCATAAACACCGCTGCTGTCAAGAATCCTGAGCTAATAAAAGAAGCCTCGAAGAAATTCGGCAAGAAAAGACTCGTCGTTGCCATCGATGGCAAAAAGAACCCACCAAACAGCCATCTCCCCAGATTGGAGGTAGTGGTTAAAAGCGGCGAGGAGTCAACAGGATTGGACATTGTCAAGTGGGCAAGAAAAGTCGAAAAGCTGGGCGCAGGAGAGATTTTGCTAACCAGCAAGGACGCCGATGGTACCAAGGAGGGATACGATTTGGAGATGACCAAAGCCGTAGCCGAGGCGGTGAAAATACCGGTCACCGCCTCCGGTGGTGCTGGTAAATTAGAGCACCTTTATGAAGCCGTAGCCATCGCCAAAGCATCAGCAGTCCTGGCTGCATCCATTTTTCACTTCGGAGAAATAACCATCCCCGAAGCCAAAAGGTATCTTAAAGAAAAGGGAGTACCGGTGAGAATATGACGTTTTTTAATTGCCACTATAGAACTTCCACTTTTTGTCATTCTGAGGGAGCGGAGCGACCGAAGAATCTCAACACTGGATTGACTTTGCTCAGAGTCTGTGGGGATTCTTCGCTGCGCTCAGAATGACATGACAAAGAGTTCCCTCAGAACAGCAGCATGCTAAAAAACAAAACAAGAAGGAGTAACAAAAATGAATCTACAACGACCAAACGCAAACGAGGCTACAAGGACTGCCAATCGCTCCCGAAGCGTAGTTCCCAGCAGTGGCCTGTGCTCCCGTTGTCTCGACGGCTGCACGGGGAACTGTGAAGTATTCAAAGCCAGCTTCCGCGGCCGAGAGTTAATTTATCCCGGACCATTCGGTGAAATCACCGCTGGCGGCGATAAAGAGTATCCAGTTGATTACTCGCACCTCAACATACAGGGTTATGCCCTTGGTGCCAAGGGGCTACCCAAAGGCATTGTAGGTGACCCAGACACGGCTATTTTCCCCGCAGTCAGTACGGAGACCGAATACGGCTGGGATATCAAGGTGAAAATGAAAGTTCCCATTTTCACCGGCGCTCTGGGCTCCACCGAGATAGCTCGCAAGAACTGGGAACATTTTGCCGTAGGTGCCGCCATCAGCGGGGTTACCCTAGTCTGTGGCGAAAACGTTTGTGGCATCGACCCCAAGCTTGAGCTTGATGTCAAGGGTAAGGTCAAGTCCTCTCCAGACATGGACCGCCGCGTTGAGATTTACCGCCGCTACCACCAGGGCTATGGTGAGTTACTTGTTCAAATGAACGTAGAAGACACCCGCCTGGGTGTAGCTGAATATGTTCATACGAAACATGGTCTTGAGACCATCGAGCTAAAATGGGGGCAAGGTGCCAAATGCATCGGCGGGGAGATAAAGGTCAGTTCTCTGGAGCGAGCTTTAGAGCTCCAGAAACGCGGCTATATTATTACCCCCGACCCATCAGACCCTATCAATCAGGCGGCTTTTAAAGAAGGTGCGCTTAGGGAATTTGAAAGGCATAGCCGCCTCGGTTTTATCGATGAAGAAGGTTTCTATGCCGAAGTTAAGCGCTTGCGAGACCTGGGATTCAAACGAATTACTTTGAAGACCGGTGCTTACAGCCTCCGCGAGCTAGCCATGGCCATCAAGTGGGGCTCAAACGCCAAGATTGACCTGCTCACTATAGACGGTGCTGGCGGCGGAACTGGCATGAGCCCGTGGCGAATGATGGAAGAATGGGGTATACCAAGCCTTTACATCCATGCTGCAGCCTATGAGTTCGCCAAGATGCTGAAGGATAAAGGCCAACGACCCCCTGATTTAGCCTTCGCCAGCGGATTCAGTAGCGAAGACGGAGTATTCAAGGCACTTGCCCTAGGTGCACCTTTTACCAAGGCAGTATGCATGGGCCGGGCTTTGATGATTCCGGGTATGGTGGGCAAGAATATCGCCGAATGGATGAAAGAGGGCAAACTACCCAACACAATTTCACAGTTCGGCTCCACTCCGGAGGAAATCTTTGTCTGTTACGAGCAGGTAAAGAGCATAGTAGGTGCCAATGAAATGAAGAATATCCCTCTTGGAGCCGTCGGCATTTACTCTTATGCCGAAAAGATAAGAGTAGGATTACAGCAATTAATGGCAGGTGCCAGATGCTTCAGCGTCCCCGCAATTACCCGCAGTGAACTGATGTCCCTGACTGAGGAATGTGCCAAGGTCACTGGCATACCCTATCTCATGGAAGCCTACAAAAAAGAGGCAATGGCTATCATCTCAAGTTAAGCATCTAGGATAAACACATATGCGGAGTGACTCTATCGGGTGCAGTACAAGCATTACCTAATACCCATATCTTGGCGTTGTGACGCACCTGGTTGTGTGAATAGCCGTGACTTTGCAAGTCTTTATACTTATTAAAAGAGTTATTTACTATCGAATGCAATTCGTTGTACACATCTTCCATATCAAGAATCTCGCCAGGTAATGCATGATGTCAGGTTGTTCACATTCTCGTCATTTAGTCAGTATCCTTGAGTCGGTGGTACCGATAGAGGGCACCTAGCGCGCCGATTGCCCGCTCTGCTGATGTATAAACCGGTATTCGGCTTAGCTCCAGCTGCTCAACCACCTCTTTACCCACCTGAGGGTCAGTTATCCAGGTTACCACTGCTTTACCCTTTCTAATCAACTCACGAAACGGCTCTACAAGTTTGTCAACGTCAATTGATGAGCCATCTAGCCAGTCTAAAGATAAAGCTAGGCAGTCGACATTGCAGTCATCAGCTATGGCTTCCAGAAAAATATTTCTGATGTTTGTTCCCCAGTTAAACTGAGAGCAGACTCCGATATCGAGGGGATTAACTCGAATATCCCAGGGTGGGAAAATAGAGCGTAGCCTGGTCTTTGTCTGTGCGCTCAGTTGGGCCAAAATAAACCCGTTGGTCTGGCACAGGTCTGTGGCAATCACTCCTTCTCCACCAGAACCGGTTGCGACGGAAATCCTGTTCCTCTTCAAAGGTGGCAGGTATTCAAATACCTTTGCCAGGTCAAAAAAATCGTCCAACCCCTGGGCTCGAATTGCTCCCGATTGCCTCAGTGCAGCTTCGACTACAGCATCGCTTGAGCGGATTATGGCACCAGTGTGCGACGAAGCTGCTTTAGCTCCTTCTTCTGTCCGGCCGGACTTGAGAACAACAACCGGTTTATCTCTGGTGGTACTTTTCAAAAGTTGCATGAACTCTTTGGGGTCACCGGCAATGCTTTCCAGGTGCATAGCAATACATCCAGTTTCTGCATCCTGTGACAAATACTCAAGGACATCAACTTCATTTACATCCATTTTGTTGCCCAGGTCGATAAGCTTACTTAGATGTATGTGAAAGTCCGAAAAAAGCCAGTGGATTCTGGGCTCATACAGCCCTGACTGGAAGATGAAGGAAAGCTTTCCCTGTGGCAGCTTTTGGACGCGGGTAAAACTGATAACAAGATTATTTCGGCTATTGATGGGGCTGAGTGTGTTGGGTCCAATTGCCCTGATTTTGTGCTCTCTTAGCAGGGCAAAAATCTCATTTTGTAATTTCTTCCCACCCTCACCAATCTCCGAAAACCCGCCCGGGACCAGGGTAAGACACTTCACTTTCTTGGCGACACAATCTTTGACTGCCTCCAGCGTTTTGGTCGCCGGAACGGCAACCACCGCCAGGTCTATATCCGCTTCAATGCTCCTCAAATCAGGATATGCTTTTAACCCCAGAATCTCGTCGGCATTGGGGTTTACCGGGTATATCCTGCCCACGAACTTCAGGTCTACCAGGTTTCCCACCAAGTTGAAATTCAGTGTATCCGGACTTCTGCCAGCACCTATAACAGCTATACTTCTGGGATAGAAGAAAGTGTCCAGGAAGTGATGCTCAGCGCTATCCATATTTATTATCAGTATTGTACCAAGTCACCCATGAAGCGATGCAGGCTTATCAGCCAGACCCTCAACGTTCTAGTTTACATCTTAGCATGAGTCGATTGTCAGCCGCCGGCTATAAGGGGCAGGAACGAGATAGTGTCCTTGTCCCGTAGAATCCTGTCCAAAGACGCTGCTTCAAGATTGACGGTTACCAGGACCATCCCTTCTTCCAATTGGAGAGCGGGATACTGTCGTCTGACGTATTCAAGGATGTCATTCACCTTCGTATTTCCCGTTATAGGCATATCTATACCATCTGTGTTCGCTATAACGCGCTGCATTCCGAGGAACCTAATTGAGGCTACCATTTGCTTGCTCATATGCCTAATTGGCTAAGTAGCTGCTTCGCCTGTTCATCCATGAGGCCGAATTTCTCCACTGTTTCACGCTTCGGTATCCCTTCGGATGTGAAACCTTTCTTCTCGTAGACGATATCACAGAGCTGCTGGTAGGCTTCAATCCGTTTCTCCATGAGAAGCTTATGCCTTTGCTCTGGACTCGCCGGTAATTTATTATCACCGAGCTGTTGCTGCAGCCATTCATCATAATACTCAGCCCTGGCTTCATATTCGTTGAAATAAGCAGGACCTATTGCCCTCCAGGGTATCTGGTCGCTAGCCCGACTCCCTTTTCTATGGCGCAGATTGATTAGTTTTTGAAGTATATACAAACGTTCTGAATCATCCAGAACGTCCTGTAGTGATTTATTGCTGCCTGTGGTGGCATTGAGATAGGAGACGTAATAGGCTAGTGTGGGAAGATTCTTTGCCGGCTCAGCAGTGCTGGCTGCCTCCGGGTTTCGTACGTCAATCCACGGCAGCTTGCACAGCCCAGTGGCGTTAAACCAGGTGCGAATCAGGGGAAACCATTTAAGCGCGTTCGCCTTGTGCTCTAAGGTCGGCAGTTCCTTGTGAACCTGGTCTATGAAGATTAGCCACGCCTCGTCGTGCTGGGGGCCTTTGAGAGCAAAGCCATACCCCCCCTGCTGAGCGAGAGACTCTTTGGTAATGTACATGGAGAACTCAAGACCTTTAACTTCCATACCAAACTTGTTGAGCTCAGCCATGACAGCATCTTCAGAAGTACCGTTTCGGGAAGCATATTTCTGGGCAACCCATTTCTTGCCTCTAGCTACACCCTGTCCAACAATCTTGCCGAAACCTTTTCCACTGGCTATTTCATGCAACAGCCTATCCACAGCCTGTATGTTTCCGAATGTCAATTCATAACCTATGTCATCAGCACTTAAAAATCCGCGCTGGCAACACTCCATAAAAAAACTAATTGTCACGCCAGTAGAAATGGTATCAATGCCATATTCATCGCAGTACCAGTTGTATTCCATGACAAAATGGGGGTCGAAGATACCCATGGAGGAGACGGCGCCAACGGTTTCATATTCAGGCCCATCAATGTTAACCACCTTGCCTACCTTCGGCCCCCGCGTGAGCTCAACATTTTCAGCACCCTTAGCGCAGGCAAGGTTGCATCCATAGTAACAGCCATCGGGTATCTTCCTACTGAAGTACTTTTCAAGGAACACGTTTCCGAAGAGATTAGGAGACTGAGGGCTATGCCCGTACTGATAGTTATTTATAGGGAAAATGTGAAATTTATCCATATACTCAGATAGACCTGTGGTTCCCCATGTAGCCATGTGGAGCTGTTGGGGGTCGCATCTGGAGACAACTGCCTTTAGCCGTGAGCCTGCCTGGCGCACGCCTTCTTTATCTATAGCATTGTTGCCATTTACCTTTGACAGGCTGGAGCGAACTACAATGCCTCGCAGTCCTTTATATCGCATGACAGTTCCGGTGCCACCCCTCCCAGCCTGTTTGGAGCGGATGCGCTTCCGCCTTACGTCAAAGAACAGACTGTTGACAACACCAAACCTAGCATTGGAGGCACCTTTCCCCACGGTTACGGCAGCCAGAGAATCGCTGTACTCTCCGCCATTAACGTCTTTCAGTAATCTTTCGCCAAAAGAAAGTGCTCCGTCATTGGTTTCGTCGTCATAGGCCGGCGCAGCGGCAATAGTGATGGTCTGCGCATCACCGTCAATCAAAATGACCACATCCTCTTTGGATATACCGGAAACAGCTAAAGCATCAAAACCGGCGCGTTTCAACAGCGGCCCGAAATGACCGCCGATATTCGAATCGATGAACGTATCTGTCAGAGGCGAAATAGTGCCGACTATGAATTTGCCTGTTCCCGGAAATGCCGGCTCATTGCCCAGCGGCCCACTTGCCATTACAAGAATATTATCGGGACTATCATATCGGGTTTGTCGTGTTGTGCCGTCCCAAATTATTTTGAGGGCGTAGCCGCGCCCGCCGATGTATTTGCTCTTGAAATCAGGCGGTAGTTCCTGGATGGTGATTTCTTTCGTGTCCAAGTCAACCCTGAGTATCCGGTCTGCGTAACCGCCGACAACCTTGGCGGGTTTATATCTGATTTGGCGTAGTATCCTCATTTACACTACAGTCTTCTGTTCGATTAGCCAAAAATCTCGGCCTGCTGCACGAAGTGATATTATAGCCTTTTATGTATGGCCTCAGCAAAGACCAGACCGTATTCTTGAGAGATGTTTATTAACTCTGCTTGTGTCACTGGGTAGATTGGAGCATCCGCTCCAATCTTTCGCCAGGCGAGAGCAGATGCTCTCGCCTACCCAACAGGCTACAATGTTGCTAAACATTCTCACATTTCTCCCAAGTCTATCCCTACGAAAAGCTTTTTAGAAATGTAATCTGCCTGAAAAAGGCGGTGACCCGTAGACGCAACTCTATAAGTACCCCTCAGGTTCAAAAAGCATGACCTGAAAAAGACAGCCGAGAGCTACTACGGAGAACAGGGCTGTTTTCTACTGCTTAGGTGGTTGGGGCGGGTCTGGATTTACCAATTCCCCGGTCATCGTTGCCGGCATGAACATGAAGAGCTCATCAATTGTCCATCCCCCAGCTTTAACCAACTGCTTCTCCAGCACAGGCTCTGAATAAAGCCCAACTCTGCCCGTCTCTATAAAAAAGGCCCGTCCATTGACATTGGCAGCGTCGTCAGAAGCCAGCCATACCACCAGAGGAGCGATATCCTCAGGTTTCATTTGTTCAAGTTTTTCGATAGCTTCCTTCGGCCACGACTTCCTCATCTCGTCACTGAGGGTAAGCCGCGTCCCAGCATTGGGCCGAATACAATTGCACGTCACACCATATCTGCCCATATCCCGGGCTACCTTCCGTGTTAAGCCGACGATTCCCTCTTTAGCCGCACCATAATTAGCCTGCCCGTAGGTAGTACCACAGAGCCCCGCTATCGATGAAGTATTTATTATTCGCCCATATCTTTGCTGACGGAAAAAGGCGCATGCCGGTTTGATGGTATTAAAATGACCATAGAGGTGCACTTTGAGCACTAAATCCCAGTCTTCCTCGCTAATGTTGTACACCATTCTATCGCGCAGAATGCCAGCATTATTGACCAGTATATCCAGCTTACCAAACTTGTCTATGGCAGTCTTCACAATGTTCTCACCGCCTTGCGCTGTGGCCACTGAGTCATAGTTAGCGACGGCTTGTCCACCCATTTTCTTAATCTCTGCTACCACCTCCTCCGCTGGTGAGCTTCCTACCCCGGTACCATCAGTAGCGCCTCCGAGGTCATTTACAACCACTTTGGCTCCTTCTGATGCTAAAGCCAGAGCTTCTCCTCGGCCAATGCCTCGTCCTGCTCCAGTGACTATGGCTACTTTACCTTTCAGTCTGTCGCCCATTTTTACCTCCTATATGTTTTTTTGGTGCGGCTCTTATATTAGCACTTCTGAAGTCGTCATGTCACTAGGCCTGAATTCTAAAGACTCTTCTGATAATGTGATAGCGGCTTACACAGGTATTCCGGCAAGAGCCTTGGCTGATTTAATGGCCATCTCTCTATGTGGTTGCACCTTGGAAAATTCATATAACATCATCTTGCACGCCTGCCCTGAGCCACCTCCATGAGTCGCCGAATGCAAAATAGAGCCCAGCCCCCAGGAGATGTTCTCAATCAGCCTTACAATACGAACCCTGTGCTCAGCCGGAACTTCATCCACCCCTTTAAGGAATCTTTCCAGGTAAGGCGCTATCTCCGGGTTTTTCATCTCCTTCTCGCTGGGGCAGCAAGCCAGAATGCCGCCAGTAATGTCTTCTGCCAACCTTATCAAATCAAACACTGCCTTGGAGGCATAGTACTTGGTGTTGTTTGCCAGAACAGGGTCTGAGACATACCCGGCGTGGGGCAGTTCAAAACCTCTGACCGCAGCAGCAATGCCGCATGAATACATAGTCTCAGTTATCGCTATCATATCGGCTATTTTATCTTTGACATGTGCTACCTGGTCCAGGCCGTTATATTGGGCCATAAGCTGCACCGCCGCAACCAGGACATCAGCCCAGCCAGCTTTGCACCCACCTGTGGTCGGTCGGTGAGAAGCACCAAAAAGACCAACGATTTCATCAGGATACTCCACCTCACCACACATGAATACACGCTCCCAGGGCACAAAAACATTATCGAATATGACTATACACTCATGAACCCCGTACTTGATATTTCCCAGGTCTATTTCCACACCTTCTTGCCTGCGGTCATCCTGAGATTGCCGCACCGATATGTGGATAATCCCCTCGGCATTTCCGGGCACCGCGCAGGCAACCGCATAAGCTTCGTCTCCCTTCCGATGGGTGGTGCTGGGAAGAACCAGCTTCTCATGGGAGAACATTGCCCCTGTCTGGTGCAACTTCGCTCCCCGTAGCACAATCCCATCCTTGCGCTTTTCCACCACTCTCAAGTACATATCAGGGTCGGGTTGCTTATGGGCGGGTATCTTGCGATTGCCTTTAGGGTCGGTTATCGCCGGGCAGGCCATCAAGTCGTTTTTCTGAACATATTTCAGCCACTCGGTGAAGTTATGATGATAAGACGTCCCGTATTTGCTGTCTATCTTGTGGGTGACGTGCAGCATGGGAGCATAAGAATTTTGAATGCACCGGAAGGAGCACATGCCCAAACTCCGATTGCAATAGCGCGTTATACTCACCTTGGCCACAAGGTCATCCACACTTTGAGGTACATGCTGGAAAAACGATATAGCCTCGCCGGTCAAATGGGATTTGGTGATTATTTTGTAGTGCCTCTCTTTATCTTGGGCCAGGTCATAGGTGGCAGCCACAGCATTTGCCGCCGCCTTAACTGAAGGATGCTCCAGGGCATTGTTTATCTTGCCCCCATCAATGTAGAGGGAGAAATTCATCTTCTTAATGCTTTCAAGGTATTCCTTACCGGTCTTCATCCTGCACCTCCTTTAAAAATAGTTTTCGTATTATAGCATTAGTCTGATAATTGCAGGCAAACTCAACTACCCTTTACCAGACTTTGTCATTACGAGGGGCTTCAGCTCCGAAGCAATCCCATTTCCTCTACCTGTCATCTCCGAAAAAGCCAGCCATGTCAAATTTTGACACAGGTTATATCCCAGCCATCTCTGAGCACCCTTCCGGTCATTCTGAGCATAGCGAAGAATCTTATGCAGCTCAGAGTAAACTCTTAAAGAATCTAGACCCTTCGCTTGCGCTCAGGCTGATAAACAGCCACTGTCTGCCAAGCATCTTATCAAGAACAGAAATTCGTGATAAAATTAGGCCAAAATTTCTGGAGGGAACAAATGGCTATTAAGAAAGTGTGCGTTGTTGGCTCGGGAACGATGGGAAATGGGATAACCCAGGTGGTAGCACAGGCAGGCTACCAAACGACAATGGTCGATATAAAACAAGAGTTTATCGATAAGGGGATGAACTCAATAAAAACTAGCCTGGGCAAATTCGTAGAAAAAGCCAAAATAAGTCAGGCGGATATGGATAAAGCCCTGGCAAATATTCATACGTCAATAAACTTAAAAGAGGCAGCTAAGGACGCCGACTACGTCATCGAGGCCGTATTTGAAAGAGCCGATGTTAAGACGCCTATATTCCAACAACTTGAAGATATATGCCCCAAGGATACTATTTTGGCATCCAATACCTCAGGTATACCCATAGGTCTGCTGGCGTCTGCGACCAAACGTCCAGACAAAGTCATCGGTATGCATTTCTTCAGCCCGGTGCCGATGATGAGGGGAATAGAAATAGTTAAATCTCTGCTTACCTCAGAAGAAACTCTAAAGGTGAGCTTCGAATTCGCCAAAGCTATAGGCAAGGAGCCAGTGGTGGTTAAAGACTCGCCCGGTTTCGTAACCAACAGGATAATACCCTTGGTAATGAACGAGGGCGCCAAATTACTGGAAGAGGGTTTGGCTACTATGGAGGACATAGATAAAATCGTCAGGTTGTCCTTTAATTGGCCTATGGGGCCGTTCGAGCTATGTGACCTGGTCGGGATAGACGTTGGGGTAGACCTGCTTGAGGGAATCTACGAGCAGACAGGATGGGAGAGATATAAGCCGGCGCCATTGCTGAAGAGGATGGTGGAAATCGGGTATCTGGGCAGAAAAGTCGGTAAGGGCTTTTATACCCTGTTCGGCACGAAATAATCCAGTCCCTAATAACATGTAGTTGCGAGGCTAAAGCCTCGCCTAATCCCTAGGCGACCTTAAAAGGTCGCACTACATGGGTGACCGAAGGAACACGGGCTATCTGCCAAACATCATCTGCAGCTCGACCCTTCAGGGTCAATAATTGTAGGGACAGACCTTCAGGTCTGTCCGTTTTGGACAGGTCTAAAGACCTGTCCCTACATTTGCCCCCTCTCATTATTGCAGAGCACACAATGCCGTGGCAATCTCAGTGGAGGGGAGAGGACTTTGAGATTTGCTTCGCCTATGCCTCGCCATGACAACCAAGGAACTCATGATGGAGCTAAAGGCCCCGCATCTACACGTTAACCGGCAGTCCTAGCTCTTTAAGCTTCTCGGCAGTGGGGCGACTGGTCTTTTTGTCCCAGCCGTGCTCATCATAGTAGTCATCTAGAATCCGGTCTACGTCTTCCTTAGTCAAGGGGGTAGTTCCAAAATAATCCTTCAGGATATACTCCCTGTCCACCCCTTTAAGAGGCTGGAACCATATCTCAGGCGGCTCATCATCTTTGCGGTCGAAACCAGCCCTGTAATTGAGCAGCTTCCACATATTCCATACGCGCTCACTGGCCAACTTCAGGTCCGCCGGTGTCACTTCAATGCCAGTAACCGCCGAGTACAGCTCAGCTAAAATCTTCATACTGTAGAATCTGGAGATGTAAAGCCGGTGGCACTGACCAAACATGTTGAACAGGTTGAAGAAATCCTCCCCGTGCTTTGCCAGCCGCCCAACATTAAATGAGCTCTCGGTAAAGATGCGACCTATTGCCTCTTCAGGTACTCCACATCTGTCAGCATGTTTTAGAAGCTCCTTCATCGGCCAACCCGGGCTATACGAAGGAGCGCCCATAGCCGCAGCCACCCCTAATGAGCGTCCGGGATACACCATCATCTCGAATTGCATCGGGCCAAATCCTGACACCCTGGGGTCAAAGATTACGAATTGCCCCTTTATCACATTCTGGACATATTTCTCCACTCCCTTCCCAATCTTGCGTGCAGCACCGATGACACCGTCAGCCAAGATATCACCAAAGCCCTCCCTAAAAGCAGTCATCTTCGTTAGTTTAAGAAGAGTGTCAAATTCCCGGTTCAACTCTATGCCGCCGGTGTCTTCTCCGGTGATAATGCCTTCCTCGTATAAGGTAACCACGAAATCAATGAGCCCCTCAAAACTGTAGACTCTGTCAATGCCATAGCGGTTTACCATATTGAAAAAGCGGAGGGCATCGGCATATCTATCCAAAGGAGAAGCCTCGGCGCGATGCCCGAATACGGGTGAGGCAGTCATTATCGCCCCTACGGCGAATACCGCAGTGTCGTATGTCATCATGCCACGCTCAGGCAGGTCCAAACGGTCCTTGTCGGACATGGGACAGGTGATGCAGGCGATTTTCCTACGACTACGCTTATGAAGCTCATAAATTTCCGCCTGTATCTCCTTTATATTCGGCGGGTAGGGCATAAGAGCAGAAGAGTGCTTGGCTAACATTCCCTCTGGCACCCAACCGGAGGTCATAGTCATCGCGCCGCCTTTCATCATCTCATCACGCAGGTGATATTCCCTGACCCGATTTAATATTTCATCAACAAGCTTCTGTAACCGTTTTGGGTCAGCCACCGTGGTCCCTCTTGTACCCCGGAGGGCAACTATGGCTTTAAGCTTCTTTGAGCCCATCACGGCGCAAAGCCCGCCCGAACCCAGGGTGCCCCCCTTATCTATCTGCGTGACCGAGATGTTAACCAGGTTTTCCCCCGCCTGACCGATTGGGATGACACTGCACTGCTCATACATCCTCCTCAGCTCATCCGTAGTTTCAAAAACGTCCATCCCCCAGAGGTCACTTGCATCGCATATCTGCACATCGTCGTCATGTATTTTAAGATAGGCCGGCTTATCTGACCGTCCGGTAATTACCACATGGTCATAACCTGAGGATTTAAGGAAGTGGCTGAAATAGCCGCCACCATTGCTGTGAGGAAAGGAACCGTTAAGAGGCGATTTATGTATAACCATCACTTCTGAAGAGCCTGGTATCATGGTGCCATTAAATGGACCTGTGCCGATAATTATGGCATTCTGAGGAGAAAGCGGCTCTGCATCCGGAGGTATGAGGTCATAAGCCAGCTTGTTGTTAATACCAGCGCCGCCGATGTAGGTTCTGACCATTTCAGCATCGAGCGGCTCCTTCTTTACGCTGCCGCTGGTCAGGTCAACATAGAGAATCTTACCGGCATAACCTGGTAGTCCCATACTACACTTCCTTCCTTACCTTCTGGAGGCCGCTTAATTTTGACTCAGCTTTAAACACAGATTCACTTCGACCATCTTTGCTAATCTTCACCTCCACATTCCTCGTAGGGACAGACCTTTAGGTCTGTCCGCTTTGAATTTGGACAGGTTTAAAAACCTGTCCCTACATTTTTAAACAGCCTCTTCTGTCGAGTTAAAGCCCCGTACGGGCAATATGTGACACAGACACCACATCTATCACATTCGTCGGTGAAAGTTATCTCAAATTCATTGGGGCTGTTGACCAATCTCCTGACCTGAATCCGTGCGGCAGCTAAATTAAATGTGCCATCAAGCCTGAAGGAACAACTTAACATACAGGTCATGCAGCCGGCACATTTTGAGGCGTCGGCATTGATTAAAAGGGCACTTTTCTTGACAGCTTTTCTTGACATCTGCGGAACTTCGAGCCGCCCCTAGCGTATTTCAAATCGGAGCTATTGTCAAGGACTTTCCACCCATGAGAGTGTTTATGAACTCTCCGTCTTGAATGTAGTGCGACCCTTTAGGGTCGCTTTTTTCCAATG
>VGNY01000013.1 GCA_016865895.1 Chloroflexota bacterium
TCCTTCTGGAACGGCTGGCTTCCCAGATCTCCATACCGGTGGAAAATAGCCGCCTCTATGCAAAAGCTGAACAAAGAGCTCGTGTCGATGAACTCACTAGTTTGTTCAACCGCCGCCATTTCGATGAGAGCCTGAAACAAGAGATTGACCGCCATTCTCGCTATGGCGGCGCGCTGGGTCTGGTTTTAGTCGACCTTGATTTCTTTAAAGCCTACAATGACAAGTACGGACATATGGCTGGTGATAAGATACTAGCACAAATTGGACAGTTGGTGGAAAGGTCGGTAAGAACCACTGACATAGCTTTTCGCTACGGCGGTGATGAGTTTGCCATCCTCTTGCCTCAGACAGTAACTGATGACGCCTTTATTGTAGCCGAGCGAGTCCGGGGAAAGATTGCCAGTGAAATGAGAGGCAAGCAAATTAGGATAACTGCCAGCCTCGGCTTAGCTTCCTGGCCCGGTGACGGAGTAACGCCAGACGAGATTTTAACTGCTGCTGATAGGGCACTTTATTACGCTAAGCAAACTGGAGGTGACCGGACATACGTGGCATCCAAAATGCTGCCTTCTTTGGCTGAAACGGCTGCTTCAGGAGTTACTTCTGAAAAGGAGGCTTTAAGCATCATTTATGCCTTAGCTGCGACCATTGAGGCTAGAGACCTGTATACCTATGGTCATTCACGTAAGGTTAGTGGTTATGCTGTGGCTCTAGCTGAGGCTCTAGGCTTGCCTTCGGAAAAAGTAGCCATAATTAGCACCTCGGCTTTGCTCCACGATATCGGTAAGATAGGCGTTCCCGATGATGTCCTCAACAAAATCGGCAAACTTGAAGCTCAAGGGTGGGAACTCATTAAGACTCATCCTAAATTGTCAGCTACTATAGTTGGACATGTCCTCAGCCTAGTTTCTTGTCTGCCAGCTATTCTTCACCATCATGAACGATGGGATGGCACCGGCTATCCATCCGGGCTAAAGGGCGAGGCTATTCCACTTGAAGCTCGTATTCTGGCTATTGCCGACGCCTTTGACGCTATGACATCATCTCGCCCCTACCGTGGCTCCCTATCCTACAAGAAGGTATTGGAGGAGCTTAAGCGATGTTCCGGCACTCAGTTTGACCCGAAGCTGATTGAGATTTTCCTGCCAATTGCTCTGGCTACAAGCTCCGGAGGTGTTTGGCATAGGAGAAAAGCATGACAGGTCAGAGCGGATGAAACAGTGATGTCATATAGCCGCAAGGTCTTGCCTCACTAAATGTCCTCTCAAAGGCGACCTTAAAAGGTCGCAACTACATTTGTTGGTTCAGCGCCAGAGACGGCCTACTTTTTGATGAGAGCACATATATTCTGAGAAAAAAATCTCAATGGGAAGCGGTGGGATTTCTCTGGGAACATGCTGAGGACTCGAAAACCAGCTTGGGTTAACAGCTTGTAGAGTTCTAGATAGGAAAACAGGTAATAGTAACGATAGAGTATTCTGCCCCCTGATTTCCATGGTACATTGACCTCTTTCCCTTTCAGCCAGAAACCTGGCTGCCAGCGGTTCCAAACGGTGACAAAGGCTTCACCACCAGGCTTAAGAACCCGCCTTAATTCCCAAAAGGCTTTCTGTCTTTGCTTATCTCCTCGAATATGGTGATAGGTAGCTACTGCAATTGCCCAGTCAAAGGTGTTATCAGGATAGGGCAAGCAAAGAGCATCGGTAACTGCCAGGTTGACCTCAAAGTCGAACTTAGCAGCATACTTTTGTGCCAGTTTGAGCATCTGCACAGAAAAGTCTACTCCCCATAGCTCGAAATTTTCTTTAAAGGGCAAAAAGTCTGGACCATGAGCACAGCCGACATTCAAAAGCCTCCCCTGACGCCACCTAATTGCCATCGCCTCAAGTTCTTCGGTGAAGCGAGACCAGTGTCTTAACCGATACCAGCTATCGGCTATTTCGTCAAACACTTCCCTGTTTATTGACATAGTCTGTAAATCTGCTAAACTCTGACGTAAGGAAAACATCCAATAACTATGCCTGTCATTCTAAGTCCTTCGCCTTATGTCATTCTGAGCGAAGCGAAGAATCTAGAGACCCTTCGCTGCCGCTCAGGGTGACTGATAGACAGCCTTATTTAAGCAAACCATACTATGAGAAAAATTTCAAGGACTATATCTGGGGTGACCCCGGTGGCTGTCATGGGTCAGCCAATAGGCTGTCCTGGTCAATGCATTTATTGCCCTACTTTCGCTGATGCGCCCAAGAGCTATACTCCAGAATCTCCCGCAGTGCTTAGAGCCAAGAGTTGCAATTATGAACCCAGACGGCAGGTTGAGGAAAGGATAAGGATTCTTACAGATATGGGGCACCCGGCCGATAAGGTAGAACTCATTGTCATGGGAGGCACCTTTTTGGCTTATCCCAAAACGTATCAATATCAATTCATAAAGGATTGCTATGATGCCTTGAACGGTAGCCAGTCCCCCAGTTTGGACGTAGCCAAGCAGATGAATGAAACGGCCAACCACAGATGCGTAGGGCTGTGCATTGAAACCAGGCCTGATTGGTGTCAAGAACAAGAGGTCAAGAGTATGTTGGAATTCGGGGCTACACGGGTGGAGTTAGGAGTGCAAACCCTGGATGACCACATCTACCAACTGGTTAAACGAGGGCATACTATAGCCGAGGTGGTGAGAGCTACCAAGTTACTGAAAGATTATGGCTTCAAGGTCTATTATCATTGGATGCCGGGATTGCCTGAAGCAACACCTAATCATGATTTGAAGTTGACTCAGCAGCTTTTCGATGACGAAAGTTTCAGGCCTGACGGGCTAAAACTTTACCCGACACTGGTTATCGCCGGCACTGAGCTTGAGACATGGTACAGGGATAACCGCTATCAGCCATACTCAATGGATGAGATGGTGGATTTGATGATAAATATCAAAACCTCGATTCCCAACTATACCAGAATTCCCCGTGTCATGCGTGACATTCCTAGTAAATTTATCGTGGCTGGTTGTAAGGACTTGGCATTGAGAGGTTCGCTGAAGAAACGCATGGAGGAGATTGGTGTTCGGTGCAATTGTGTCCGCTGTCGAGAGTATGGGCATCGCCTCAGAGACGGCTGGAGAATTGGAAAACCACACCTGAAGAGGTTGGATTATGAAGCATCTGGAGGAAAAGAGGTATTCCTATCCTTTGAAGACGAAGGGGAAACTCTCTTCGGTTTACTCCGGATGCGGATAGGTTCTTCGGCAGTTGGCAACGAAGAGCTAGTCATGGTCAGAGAGCTGCATGTCTTTGGTTCTGAAGTCCCTCTAGGAGAGCAGCGGGTTGGGACAGCTCAACATAGAGGCCTTGGTAATGAGTTGCTCAAAGAGGCTGAAAGGATTGCCAGGGATGAATTTCAAGCTCGGAAGATAGCTATTATCAGCGGTGTCGGTGCCAGAGAATATTTCCGCTCCGAATTCTGCTATAAGCTAGATAGCGCTTACATGGTTAAGGAGTTAGTATAGATGGCAAGCTACAAAGTGGCCTTCGGATACTTCGATTAGGTCGGGCTCTTTTTGAGAACAAATTGGTAGTACCCGATGGCATCTGGGATGGAAGCAGCAGCCAGGTGGTGGGTTGAGGGGTGAAGGAACATCACCACGCAACAATATTCTGTCTTTGACTTTTGATTTCAGGCTGGGGGCCGCTGACAGCAGAGCTTCAGTGTAAGGATGGAGAGGATTACCAAAAATTTCCTTCTTACCAGCTAACTCAGCGATTTTTCCCAAATACATTACAGCCACTCTATGTGCCATGTGCTTTATCACTGACAAATCGTGAGCAACGAACAAATAAGCAAGCCCGAACTTTTCCTGAATATCCGTCATCAGATTTAGAATTTGAGCTTGTATGGATACATCCAAGGCGCTCACCGGCTCATCGGCAATAATGAGTTTCGGGTTTACGGCTAAAGCACGAGCGATTCCAATACGCTGTTTTTGGCCGCCGCTAAACTCATGGGGATATAGGGCAACTTGTCTGGATTCCATGCCGACTTGCTCCAACAGCTCATCCACCCTTTCAGCCCGCTCCCTGTCATCACCAATGTTATGGATAACTAAAGGCTCACATATAGAATCACCCACGGTCATCCTTGGGTCAAGCGAGGCATCAGGGTCTTGAAATATTATTTGAATTTCTTTCCTTAATTCCCTAAGCCCTTTTTTGTCCAGCCTGGCTACATCAGTTCCTCTAAATAAGATTTCCCCGCTGGTCGGCTCTTCCAACCGTGGAATAGTTCTGCCCAAGGTTGATTTGCCACACCCTGATTCACCGACTAAACCGAGGATTTCCTTCTCTGCAATATGGAAGGTTACCCCATCTACAGCTTTTATATCGCCGATATGTCGAGAAAATAGCCCTGCAGTTACCGGAAAATACTTTTTCAGGTTTCTTATTTGTAATAACTTGCGATTAAGCATTTGAAAAGCCTCGGCTGTCACCCTGAGCGCAGCGAAAGGTCTCAAAATTCTTCGGTCGCCCCGATAAAATCGGGGCTCCCTCAGAATGACAGATGCTCATTAAGTGATTCAGCATTTGTTTCATTTATACAAGTGACAACTTATCCTGTGCTCTCTGGAAATTACTATCTCTGGTGGCTCGTGTTGGCTGCAGATACCCATCACCTTTGGGCACCTGGGATGGAAAGCACAGCCTTGAGGCATTTCACTAGGGTTGGGCGTTGTGCCGGGAATTGATGCTAGTCTGTCTGCAGTTTTAGAAAGGTCGGGCAGACATTCGATTAAACCAGCCGTGTAAGGATGTTTTGGCTCACCGATTATTTCAGAAACTGGCGCTGTTTCGACATCCTTCCCCCCGTACATAATTACAGCTCTGTCTCCTATTTCAGCCACTACCGCCAGGTCATGGGTTATGAAGAGAAGTGACATCTGCCTTTTAGCCTTTAGCTCACGAAAAATATCGAGGATTTGAGCTTTGATAGTGACATCTACGGCAGTGGTTGGTTCGTCAGCGATAAGGATTTTAGGGTCGCAGGACAGACTCATAGCTATAAGAGCCCTCTGTTTCATACCACCGGATAACTGGTGTGGATAATAGCTCATGACTCTCTCCACCGAAGGTATGCCCATTTCATTGAGCAAGGTCATAGCCCTTTCTCTAGCCTCGCTATGCTCCATTGGCAGGTGAAGCTTTATCTGCTCTACTATCTGGTCACCTATGGTCAACACCGGATTCAAGGCGGATTGTGCTTCTTGAAAGACAATGGCAATATCGTTACCCCTGATTTGCCTTAGCTGCTTCGGAGAACATTTGGCTAAATCCAAGCCATTATAGCTTATCTGACCATCAACTATTCTACCCGGTGGACTATCAATTAAGCCCAGAATGGATAGTGCTGTTACCGTCTTACCACAGCCAGATTCGCCAACAAGGCAGAGACATTCTCCCCTTATCAGTTCAAAGTTGACGTCATCCACTGCCTTAACTACACCACGACGGGTGAAAAAGTATGTCTTCAGATGGCTGACCTTCAAAATTGTATTGTCCATAATCACACTTGGTTATCACCTAAATGAGATTCTTCGGTCACTTCGTTCCCTCAGAATGACAGATAGAACGTCTAAATGTTGCTCTTAGGGTCAAAGGCATCTCTAAGACCGTCACCTAAAAAGTTGAAAGCAAGGACTGTTAGGAAAATCATAATCCCTGGCTCTACAGCCACCCACCAGGCAGTGTTCAGGCTGTGCTGCCCACTTTCCAAGATTATCCCCCAGCTAGGTACTGTTGGGTCGCCCAAACCAATAAAGCTCAGAGCAGCTTCAGCTAATATTACCCCCGGGATAGCCAGTGTAGCCATAACTATAATCAGGCTGATGACATTGGGTATGAGGTGGCGGAAAACGACCCTGTTGTCGCTGGCACCCATAGCCTTAGCAGCGGTAACGAATTCCCGTGTCCTCAGCGATAGACCTTCGCTTCTAATAAGCCTGGCAGCACCTGTCCAGCCGGTCAACCCGATTGCCAGCACTATGATAGCCAAGCTGGGACCAAAAATGAAGACTATAAGCACCAGCAATAGAAAGAAGGGGAAGGTCATCATAACATCAGTGAATCTCATCAGAGTGTTGTCGGCCCAGCCACCCAGATATGCCGACAGGACACCGATAATCGTCCCCAAGATTATGGCTATGCCGGTGGCAATCAAACCAACCAACAAAGATACCCTGGCTCCGGAAATTAGCATCGCCAGCATATCACGACCTTTACTATCCGTGCCCAACGGGTGTTTCCAGTTTCCAGAAACTTTTGTGGTGGTAAATTCATCGGTTTCAATGTTGTAGATAGATTGCTCGATGGCAAAACCAACAGGCGGCAAGTTCTTCTCTTCAAAGTTGACCAATGTAGGGTCTAATGTAAAGAAAGGGCCGACTACAGCCAATAGAACCAGGAATATTATGAATGCCAGACCGAAAATAGCCAGCTTGTTTCTCTTTGTCCTCTGCCAGTAATAATTAACCAGCCGCGAGTTGCTATATAACGGCCGACTAATCTTTCGAACTATGTCTCCCAGCCTCTTAGTCATATCTAATCCTCGGGTCAAGATAGGTGTAGGTAATGTCCGCCAATAAGTTCACCAGTAGCACTATAAATGTCCCGATAAGGGTCACAGCTATTACCACAGGATAATCATTGGCAAAGATGGCCTTGAAGGATATTTGCCCCAGCCCGGGGATACCGAAAATAATCTCGGTGAGATAAGCCCCACCAAAAACTATGCTACCCAAATCAAACAGCATGATAGTAACTAGAGGTAGCAAAGCATTCCTGAAGACATGCTTGCCAATAACGGTTCGTTCCGGCAGCCCCTTGGCTCGTGCAGTAGTGACAAACGCCTTCCTCAAATTATCGAGCATCGCTGACCTCGTATATCTGACATACCCTGCCAACATCCCTGTACCTAATGTCAGAACAGGCAACACTAGCGCTTTTAGATTCTCAAGGGAAAACAGAGGCAAGGTGGTATCATAGTAGGTCTTGAACAGCCCTAGTTGCACTGAGAAAATCAGGATAAGCATGACACCAAGCCAGAAATTGGGAATTGATATCCCAATAAAAGAGAGTAAGGTGAAAGTATAGTCTGCCTTAGTATATTGCTTAACTGCTGAGTAGATACCAATCAAGATGCCGAGTAAAGCGGCAAACAGGCTGCTTAAGAGTATGAGTTGAAAGGAATAAATCCAGTGCTTCTTGATTAGCTCAACTACTGGCATTGAGGTGCTGAAAGACCAGCCCCAGTTTCCCCGGAACAGATTGCCCATATAATCTGCATATTGCTCCCATATGGGTTTATCCACCCCATACCTAGCCTCAATAGCAGCTACTACTTGTGTTACGTCATGTCCCCCCGCAGCTATATTAGCTAGGTATCTGTCGGCCGGTGAGTTCGGACCAACTCTGACTAAAACAAAGGTGACGGTTAATATACCCCAGGCGATAATTACCGAATAGATGAGCCTTTTAATGACGTAATCTCTAAGCCAGCTCTTTCCCATGGCAGGTGTTTCGCCCCGTCATCCTGAACGAAGTGAAGGGTCTAGGTCTTTCAGTCGTCCCGATAAAATCGGGACTCCTTCAGAATGACATTAAACGAAGGGCTCCCCTCAGAATGACAAAAGTGAGAGAAACTGTATAAACAACTAAGCACAAAGGTGTTCACTTCACCTCGCAGGTTCAAAATACCACAGGTGATAGTTGTATCCCATATTTATGCCAGGCTCTATACCCATGACATTCTTCTGGAAGCCATGGTTGGCTCTGTTAAAGACCAAGAAATCTACAGGCTGCTCTTCAGACAGAAGTCGAGACAGCTCAGCGTAGATTTGCCGCCTTACTTCTTCGTCCAGTGCTTCTCTCGACTTGGCTCGCTTAAACAAAGCATCAACCTCGGAATTAGAGTAGCCCATATAGTTAAGACCACCCTCGGTGGCAAAGAAGACATGACTTCCAGATGGCTGCAATAAGTCAGTGTTGAACCCCATCAATATTAGGTCCCACGGCTCTTGGCTAACTGCTTCAGGGCCGTTATTATATCTAGGTTCCTGGTCTGTTTTGGGCACTTTATTCATGACATATTGCCTCAAAAGGGTTTCCCACGGCCTTAGCTTAATCTCGACTTCTATCCCCAATTCCACCAGCTCTTTACGCACCATAAAAGCCGTATCCTCAGCCGGTTTGCTCCCGGTGCTGACTACCAAGACCAAGCGAAGAGGGGCACCATCCTTATTTGTAATCCTTATACTCCCGTCATCTTTTTTGACGCCATAGCCCTTCTGGTAGAGAAATTCAGCGGCCTTGTTTTTGTCATATAGAGGGTTAACTCCATATTTGACAAGGCCCTCTTCTACATACCACGGAGAGGTCGCTGGGATAAAGCTAAAAGCAGGGTCAGCAAAGCCAAGAAGTATTGCCTGACTAATCATCTGCTTGCTTATTGACATGGACAAGGCTTGTCTCACCGTCTTATCCTTAAGCCCTTCCCAACCATTAGCCCGGTGATTGTAAGCCAGCAGCCAATACCCTCTACTGGGGACAGTATACACCTTGACATTAGGCAGATTTCTGAATTTATTTGCTTGTTCTGGCTCAATCCCTGTGTAAGTTATGTCCCCGGCCTCTAAAGCTGCTTGCCTGGTGGCTGGAGTACCGAAGAGTTTTACGATGTATTGGTCAAAATAGGGGGCCCCGACATCTTTCCCCAGGTAATATTCAGGATTCCGCTCAACTACAAACTTATCATTCCTGTTCCACTCTTTCAACCGATAAGGGCCAAGATTGCCGGTATAATCGAGATTGTTGAACTCCACGGCTTGGGTAAAGGCTTTAACATCACCTTCGTATTTAGTAGCTATGTATTTAGGGTAAGGTGTCAGGTCGTAAATGGTGTAGACAAACTCCGGGTCAACCGCCTGGCGAGTAATAGTAAAAGTAGTAGCATTTACCACTTCCGGCATAACGAAGACAGCCTTACCGTCCACTTCTTCCTGCCAATCGCTTTTGTAAGTGTAGTTCAGCCAGTCAGAAAACATGAGATTCTTTAAGGTATACACGTAATCATCAGCAGTAACCGGTGAACCGTCACTCCATTTCAGGTCATCTCTGATGGTGACGGTATAAACCAAGCCATCTGGCGATATTTCCACATCCTTGGCTAAGCACCGCAATTGGATGTTAAACTTGTTATCGTAGGTTGCCAGTGAGTCTAATGTGTGCCCAACATAACTAAAGGAAGTAGCGTCAGCAGCTAGAATCCAGTTCAGTGTCTCGGCATCACCACCTGAACTTCCTTCTAAAAAGATGCCTCTAACTGATATACCTTGACCTTCTTTAATCTCACTTTTGGTACAGCCTGTAAGTGCGACAATCAATATCAGTGACAGAATCATGAAGATTACCTTTCTCATATGTTTACCTCTCTATATTTTGTTTTGTCCCGTGGTCACTTGAACCTTGTTGACTTTTCTCGTCGATTGTTCGACCTCCGTTTTGCCTGCCGCCTTATTGCCTTGCTTGACTTGAAACGATTCAGGTTTAGGAAACCTTTGTTAGCCATAGAACCCCCGCTTCTAAATGAAACTCTCCTTTAGCTGTTGGATTACCTCGTCAATACTGTCGGGATTTTCCAAGTTAATTCGCTTTATAGCCTCATCAACTTTTTGATATTTATGAGCATCATAAATGTCGTCCAGTTTCTCATAGTAGCCGGCTCTCCTCCCCAGCCTGAAGTTGAGTTTCTCCTGAGATGACAGTGCCAGATACCTTTTTATGGTGTGCAGGCATGCTGACTTGGCTTCAGGGAATTTACCATCTATTTCAGGGAGGAGATTCAATATATGGTCGCTCTTGAGATGGCTCGTAACCTCAAGTTTCTCGATAAGCTTGCCGATTTCCTCGACCACCTCATCTTCTGTCTGGAGCTCAAAATCGCCATCTTCTACCTTTGACCATAACGGCACACCCGGCCGGACATAAAGACTGCGTAGTCTGATGTAATCTGGATTGATTTCATTTAAGACCATAGCTGTACCGATAACATGGTCTGATGACATTTTCCTGCCACCAAGCCCTGGCATCACATATTCGCACAGTGAAATACCAGCTTCTTTCACCTTCCTACCACCCATGATATGTTCCTCAGAAGTAACCCCCTTTTCCATATAGCTGAGCACAACGTCAGAGCCGCTCTCCAAGCCAATGTGCAACCTAGAAAGCCCGGCATCTTCAAGCTGTTTCAATTCTTCCAACGACTTTTTAGCAGCAGTTTTGGAGCGGGCATATGAGGTAATCCTGGTCAACTCAGGAAAAGTTTGCCTCAAAAATGAGACTACTTTCACTAAGTCATACGTCTTCATTATAAGGGTATTAGCGTCTTGAAGAAATGCGGACTCACCGTCTGCCCACAGCCATAGCGCCACGTTGCGGATACCAGCATTATGTTGATATCCATTGTAAACTGTGGCAGCTACGTCTCTTAGTCGGCCACCGTAACCCATTTTCCAGGCCAGTTCTCTTATTTCATCTGCAATAGCTTTAGCCGTTTCTATATCACTGATTACATCCTCAGCCGGTCTGAGCTCGAACTTCTGCCCCTTGTAAACCGGACAGAACTGGCAGCGGTTCCACGGGCAATTCCTCGTCGCTCTTATCAATAATGAGTACGCCTCGCTAGGCGGCCTTATTGGCCCCAGCTCAAAGCAATGTTCGGTCAGTCTTTGCCTTATCATAACTCCTAAATTATATCCTTTGAGCTAATCCAGTAGCAATTTTTGAGAGTGTTTATTCATCATTGCGAATTGTATTAAGCACCGAGGCAATCTATCTTCTCTTTTCTGTTATTGCGAGTCCCGATGCAATCGGGACGCGGCAATCTTGGTGCTTCTTCCTGTCATCCTGAGGGATGCCCTTCGTTTAATGTCATTCTGAAGGAGTTCCGATTTTATCGGGACGACCGAAGAATCTGAGAGTGGGGAGGACGCGAGATTCTTCGCTACGCTCAAAATGACAAAAGGCGAAGGACTTGCAGTGGCAGATAGAAGTTGATAAACGCCTCAATGTCTTATCTTAATGGAACCAAACTGAGGCTACCTTAACACTTTGCAATTGATTCTCAAGACAGGTAATATGGATAGGAGACAGAGATGGAACAAATCTGGGCACCATGGCGAATAGAATATATACTCCAAGCGGAACAAGGTGGCTGCTTTCTTTGCCAAAAGCCGAAGGAGAATAACGACGAGTCAAACCTCATCCTTTACCGGGGTGAAAGTACCTTTATAATCTTAAACTCCTTCCCTTATAACCCAGGGCACCTGATGGTAGCACCCTATCGCCACATAGGTCACCTTGATGAGCTGACTGATGCCGAATCAAAGGAGCATTTTGATATGGTCAAGCTGAGTATCAAACTGCTTACCGAAACAATGAAACCGGCTGGCTTCAATACCGGCATGAATCTGGGCAGAATAGCTGGAGCTGGTCTAGACGACCACATTCACACCCACATAGTGCCTCGATGGCAAGGTGATACCAACTTCATGCCAGTAGTTGCCAATACCAAAGTGCTCCCAGAAGCATTAGCAGCAACTTACAAGAAGTTGAAGGGTGGTTTGCACGGTGTGCTCTAACCAATATCAATTCTCGGCACGAGGATAAGAGCCAAGTATTTTAACAAAGTTAGTCTTCTGCTCAAGCTCAGCCAGGACTTCTTGGCAAATCTTATCATCTATATGCCCCTCAAAATCAACATAGAATATATATTCCCACGGCTTGTTTCTACTAGGTCTTGATTCAAGTTTTGTCAGGTTTATATTTCTGGTGGCAAAAACCCCCAGACAAGCATACAAAGCCCCAGGAACATTCTTGGTACCAAAGACCAGAGAGGTTTTGCTTTTCGGCGCTGGTTCGGCTTTTTGTTTGGAAATAACAAAAAATTTGGTGTAATTATTTACATTGGTCTCAATGTTCTCCGCCAGGATTTGTAAGCCGTAAATCTGAGCTGCTCGCCGGCTGGCTACGGCAGCACACCCTCTTAAGCCACCTTCCTTTATCCTTTTGGCACTACCAGCAGTATCATAGGTAGGCACGATTTCGGTTTTGAGCTTCCTCAGAAACTCCTCGCACTGGGCCAAAGCCTGGGGATGCGAATAAACTGTCTTTATTCCTTCCAATTTTTCTCCGGGCAAAGCCATCAAACAATGGCTTATCCTCAAGTTGATTTCACCGAAGATATTCAGGGGATAGTTCAACAACAAATCATAGGTATCATTGATGCTGCCGGCTTGGGAGTTCTCTACAGGAACCACACCAAAATCAACCCTACCTTCAAGCACAGCCTCGAAAACATCGCCTAAATAACGACTTGGAGAAAGCTCAGCATCACTGAAAAAAGTGATGAGTGCATCTTCACTGAAGGCTCCCCTCTCCCCTTGAAAAGCAACCCTGACCATTCCTCCTCCCAAACTAATTACTTGCCAACTCTTTCTGCAGTGCTTCTTCGCTGCCAGTAGTCGTCAAAGCGATAATTCGGTCATTAGCCCGCAAGACAGTATCAGCAGTTGGTACCTGCGGTTTCTGCCCGTTCCGTATCAGCAGAGCTAAAATAGAATCAGGAGGTAGAGATAACTCCTTGATTGACTTGCCCACCGATGTTGACCCCTCAAGTATTTTGACCTCAACAACCTCCATCTTCTCTTCGCCCATAGTCAAAAGATGAATTAGCGGATGTGTGGGAATTTTCTCTTCTATATGTTCCAAAATCAGGTTAGTAACACTAATAGGACAATCAATACCCAATTTCTTGAAGAGCTGCTCATTTTTAGGGTCATTGACTCGCGCGATAGTTCTTGGTACTCCAAATTTATGTTTGGCTACCTGGCAAGCCACCAAATTATCCTCATCCTCATCGGTAGCTGCTATAAATACTTCAGCCCTTGATACCCCAGCCTCTGCCAAGGTCGACACCTCACATCCATCACCCCGTATACAGACACTCCCTAGCTCGTCTTCAAAGCTCTCACACTTAGTTGCATCTTTGTCCAACACCAGCACCTCATGTCCCTCTCTGAGCAACGCTTTACACAAGTTATAGCCAACGCTGCCACCGCCGATGATAATGATATACATTTTACAGTTTCACCTCTTTCACGTAGCCAACAGCTTATCTCTTAGCAATTGAGCAAAGACAGTTGTCGGGCTGACAGCATCAATCCCAAGCGCTTCATATATGTCCTTACGCAACGGGTCGTATATGCGGCAGAGTACCTTTGGAACATTGAATATATTCCTGGCAATCTGAGCAGCCATAACATTGCGATTGTCACCTTGGGTCACCGCCACAAAAGCATCAGCTTCACCAACACCCGCTTTTTTTTGCACCTCCTCGTCGGTACCATCACCAACAAGTGCAGTCCCGCCAAAACTCGGTGGTAACCGTCTAAAACTATGGGCATCAATATCCAAGACCGTCACCTTATGTCCGTCAGCATCTAACAAGCTGGCTAATTGAGCCCCAACCCGTCCACACCCCACGATAACTACATTCATAACTTCTACCTTACGATTTGGTTTCCCTGAGTAACAAGACGCGACACGGAGCTTCCTCTAAAACATGCGGTATGGCTCTGCCTAAACTAAAGGTGCCAAAGCGCTTCTTGTAAGTCAAGCCCATAAGGATTAAATCAACATCTCTTTCCATCGCCTCATCCACAATGGCCGGGCCAGCGTCACGCGACTGAATCAAGTCTGTCTCCACCTCATAATCTCTGTCAGCAGCAATATCCTCAGCACGAGTTAATACCTTTTCCGCTTTCTCTATCTCAGACTCGATTACCGCATCCAAAGGCAGGCTACGTTTAACTTCAATAATGTAAACAACATAAACCGTCGCCTTCGATTTCTTAGCCAGGTCGCAGGCTAATTTGATCGCCTCCTCATCAGCACCAGCACCGCTCGCAGCAACCAATATTCTGCTCAGTCTCATCAGCCTACGTTATCATACCATCAATAACCGTCTTTGTGTACCTATTATAATTTCACCCTTCTAGTTACGCAATTATCCCTGCTTCCATGAAGGGTTAGCACCTTTCCCAGCTGTTTGTCCCAGTGGCAATCGCCTTCGCCAGCGGAAAAGGAGATAGAGAGCCAGCCCTATAGCCATCCAGCTTAAACCAACCCAACGACTATAAGGCTGGGTGAATATCACCACCAACCATATCACCCCTGTACCAACCAACCCCAAAATGGAGGTAACCGGCAATTCCCATTGCTTATACTTAATGTTCCCACCTAGTTTAAAAGGACGTGGCAAATCAGGATTTTTAATACGTAAATTTATAATGGCGGCGTGAGCGAGAAAGAATGAAAACAAGGAACCAAAAGCATATAAGGCACCAAGCTCCACAAACACACTCGGGGCAAAGAAACCCGGAATTAGAATCGCCAACGCCACCCCTGCAAAAATAATAATTGAAATGTAAGGAGTTTTAAACCGACGATGAACACGGCCTAAGACCGGAGGAATAAGCTGGTACCTTCCTAGAGAGAAAGCAAGACGCGATATGCCCATTAGTCCGGCATTCGTGGCAATAAATAGAATGCTCGCTGCCAGAACAGCTACCAGGCCCGGCAATAAGTTACGCAGCCCATTAAATACCCAAGTCAAAATTATAACAATCTCTGTTTGTGAAGAAAACCGTGCCGCTATTTCCTGCGGTGTTATAGCAGAAGAGATACTGAAGGCAATCCCGGCTACAGGGTCAGTCGCCCAAGAAGTGGTAAGTTCCTGGGGTGTCATAGCCGAAAGGCCCACGGTGGAAACGCCACCAAACAGAATTAAAACAATGACTATCATCAGGATAAGCGCCCTTGGCACTCTTATCGCCGGGCGCTTTGTCTCCTCGGCCATTTGAGACATTGTTTCAACCCCAGTATAAGCGATGGCGGCCAATGCTACCCCCAGAATTAGATTCTCCAGGCTTGGCCAGTAAAAAGTAATATGATTGACAAGTACATCGAAATTGAATATTACCAATAAACCTAAAGCTATTATCAGTATCTGAACCAGTAAGTCAAACACTGCTGCAGTCACGTTAACGATAGAGGTCTCCCTGACACCAATAACATTAATGACCATCAGGAAAAATATAATCCCCATAGACACCGCTGTGCTGACAGTGGTAGATTCTTTAAGCAGCGGCAAGAAATGTCCCAAATAGGGAGGGATTACAAAAGCAGAAATGGCGATAGTCACGATATAACTAAGCATTAGCGCCCAGCCAGAGATAAAGCCAACCGCATCATTAAAACCATGGCGGGCAAAGCTGGCGGAGCCACCCGCTTCGGGGAACATAGCTGTGCCTTCAGCATAAGTGAGTGCAGTAAAAATAAAGAAAATCCCGGCAATAGCCAGTGCTATCGGCGTTGCTCCCATTGCCACCAAGGTGACAATGCCCAAAGCATAATAAATAGAGGAACCGACATTGCCATAACCAGCACTGAATAAACCCGGGATACCTAGGACTCGCCGTAGAGGATGTGCCTTAACACGCGGACGGCGGACAAATTTATCGCCTAACTTAGGCTGCCACTCATTACGCACAGCTAATCGCTTCTTGCTCTCGCTGGTGGCGAATTGTAGCCCTGTTCTCGCCCATTGTCAATAGAAATTCGGCTCCTATTGCCCGCTCTTTAGGTAAACTTGAAATTAATTGAATCAAGAATAGCTGCTAAGTTATAATAACTAGCTGTGACCTGCGGTGAGCGTAGCCGAGCGGTTTAAGGCGCCAGGTTGTGGCCCTGGAGAACGAGGGTTCGAATCCCTCCGCTCACCCCAATATTAACAAACTCTCAGAAAACCCAGATTCACAGCATCTCCTGCGCCTATAGCTCAGCGGACAAGAGCACCGGTCTTCGGAACCGGGGGTCGTGGGTTCGAATCCCTCTAGGCGCGCACTTATATCTGAAATTAACCCATTAGACCCTCGGTTTTCCCAAAATCATCAAATACATCCAGCTACAAAGTACGCTGTGCCGGCAAGCGAGTTGAACTTTCCGTCATGTGCAGTACCCATCCCCCAATATTCCAGGGTTTATAGTAATGGAAGTTTGTAGTATAGTAGTTTCAACTATGGGGCACCTTTCAGGATTGGAGGTATGATGATTAAAAAGAAAATATTGCGGCTTTGCCTGACGTTGCTAGCATCGAGCGCGGTAACGATGCCTGTTGCGTTTACGGCTTGTACATCAGCTACAGTTCCGGAGATTGATGCCCCATCTTCAACCGAACCATCGTCCAGCCTCCTGGAGAGAATACCACGAATTACGATAGATGAATTGCTGCAGAAGATGGCGGACAATAGCAATATACTCATCGTTGATACCCGCCATGCTGAGGAATATGAAGTAGACCATATCAAAAGCGCCATTTCTGCTCCTCTGGATACGATAATTGCAGGGGACTGGATGCCACCTGCTGATAAAGAGATTATTCTTTATTGCGGCTGACCGGACGAGAAGACAAGTGCCCGTGCGGCATTCACATTGATAGACAAAGGCTTTGGCAACGTGAAGGTCCTGAAAGGCGGATACAATGCCTGGAAGGCAGGCGGGTATGCTATGGAAACCGGCAGCCAGTAAGGCTATATACACCACAACAAAATAAGGAGGTTGTTTATTATGATTGCGGTAGGCAGTAAAGCGCCTGATTTTACATTGAAAGACCAGGGCGGCAAAGAGGTACAACTATCTGAGCTTAAGGACAAAAGGATGCTGCTCTCTTTTCATCCGCTGGCCTGGACCAAAGTTTGTGCCGAGCAGATGAAATCGTTGGAAGCGAACTATGAGCGATTCGAAAAGCTGAACATCATAGCGCTTGGTCTTAGTGTTGATGCCGTACCCTCGAAAAAAGCCTGGGCTAATGAACTCGCCATCGAGAAGACCAGATTTCTTTCCGACTTCTGGCCCCACGGCGAAGTGGCAAAGCTATACGGCATATTCAGGGATAAGGATGGGTTTTCGGAAAGAGCCAACATCATAGTCGATGAGAACCAGAAGGTCACATTTGCTAAGACCTATCCCATCTCTCATCTGCCGGATATTGAGGAAATAATACAATTCCTGGCTGGCAAAAGTTGACCCGATTAACTCAAGCGGTCATTGCGAGGAATCTCGATGGAACCGGGATGACGAAGCAATCTCTTGGAATTATAATGTGGAGCTTTATCCCGAGCGGTTGAGATTCTTGTTTTCTTACACCATACGCAGGTGCTCAAAGCATACAGCATCACTTGACCCGCATTTCTGCCCGGTACGTGCTCTACAACCATTCCTGCATCTCCCTTTGAGAATTTAGTCTGTAATCTTTCTCATTATACAACTTTCAATTATTTCAATCTGTGCCTTTGCCGAAGCTATCTGTTATAATGTAGCTTCTGAAGGAGCAATTCGTTGTATAAAGCGCCCCGGGGTACTGCGGATATTTTACCCGAAGAGCAGGGCTACTGGAGATTCATTGAGGACAGGGCAATTGCCCTGTGCCGGCTTTATGGATACCAGCGCCTTGATACTCCGGCTTTTGAAGACGCTCAGCTTTTTACGCGGAGCATAGGCGAAGGCACCGACATCGTTACCAAGGAGATGTACACTTTCAAGGACCGGAGCGGCAATATCCTAGCTCTAAGGCCGGAAGGTACGGCGCCGGTGTGTCGGGCATATCTTGAGCATGGCATGGACAATTCGCCTCAGCCGGTCAAGCTTTACTACCTGGCTACTATCTTCAGGTATGAACGGCCTCAGGCGGGACGTTACCGGCAGCACTATCAGTTCGGTTTCGAAGCAATAGGCGATGCTGACCCCACTGCGGATGCCGAGGTTATCGAGATGGCATGGCAGTTTTTCAAGTCATTGGGACTTGGCAGTCTTTATCTGTATCTCAATAGCATTGGGTGTAAGGTATGCCGACCTAAGTACATGGAGAGCCTGAAGCGCTATTATTCTGCCCACGTGTCTGGACTATGTTCAGATTGTAAGACTAGGATTGAGAAGAATCCTCTGCGTCTGCTCGATTGTAAGAAGCCTTTTTGCTACGATGTGGCAGAGGCAGCACCTAAGAGCACTGGTTATCTTTGCCAGGAATGCGAAACGCATTTTGAAGCTGTTCAGACATATTTAAACACTCTGAAACTTCCCTTTGAGGTTAATCACAGGCTGGTACGTGGCCTGGATTATTACACCAAAACCGTTTTTGAAATTCAGCCTTTAGGAGAGGGCGCTCAAAGTGCTCTTGGAGGTGGTGGACGATATGATGACCTTATCGAGGAGCTGGGCGGCAGGCCCACACCAGCCATCGGCTTTGCTGCTGGTATGGAGCGGGTTGTGCTTAACTTGAAGAGGCAGAAAATAACTGTGCCGAGTTTGACGACTCCTCCGGTCTTTATTGCCCATCTCGGAAATGAAGCTAATCTGGAAGCGGTGAAACTTGCCTCCACTCTGCGCAAGGACGGCATTGCAGCCATAATGGGTACTGGGGATAGAAGTTTGAAGAGTCAGTTGAGGCAAGCCAACAGCATCGGCAGTAATTATGTGGCGATTATCGGTGAGGATGAGGTGAAAAGCGGCACGGTAACTTTGCGGAATATGATGAGCGGTGAGCAAAAGACTGCGCCGCCAGCGGCGCTTGGAGATTTGCTCAAAAAAGTCGATTAATGGGTGTCGTTGCCAGGGATGAGATTGCCACGCTTTGCTCGCAATGACATAGGATAGGCAGGAGGTCAGGATGGATGAAGTAATTATATCTAAGGCGATAACTGAGAGTTACCTGAAAGATTTGCTCGATTCGATGGAGGTGGATGTAGCTATAGCCGGAGCCGGGCCGTCAGGTATGGTTGCCGGCTATTATCTGGCAAAGAGCAATGTGAAGGCAGTCATATTCGAGAGAAAGCTAAGCGTTGGTGGTGGCATGTGGGGTGGTGGCATAATGTTTAATCGCATTGTCGTTCAGGGTGAGGCAAAAGAGATTCTGGATGAGCTAGGCATCTCGACCAAGCAGTATCAGAAGGGTTATTATGTTGCTGATGCTGTTGAGACAGTGTCAACGCTTTGCTCCCGGTGCGTGAAGGCCGGAACAAAGATATTTAATTTGCTCAGCGTTGAGGATGTGATGATTCGCGAGAATGATAGAATAACCGGCCTAGTGCTGAACTGGAGCGCTGTGTCTCTGGCAAACCTGCATATTGACCCGCTAGCTATAAAAGCCAAGCTGGTTATAGATGCCACGGGCCATGATGCCGAGATTTGCCGCATAGTAGCCAGGAAGACAGGAGCTGGCGTAGAAGTTCGCGGTGAGAAGTCGATGTGGGCTGAAGTTGGCGAAAAGGAAATAGTGGAAAACACCAGACAAGTTTGTCCCGGTCTTTTGGTTAGTGGCATGGCAGCTAACGCCGTCTTTGGCTCTCCTCGGATGGGAGCTGTTTTCGGCGGCATGCTCCTCTCGGGTAGAAAGGCCGCGGAGCTGGCTATAGATTTATTAAAGAAAGCTAAATAGCAGGTCGAGAGCATTTATGTCATTGCGAAGGGCAGGATGTCCCGAAGCCTTGTCCTGAACGAAGTGAAGGAACCCAGAGATTGCCACGTCCCGATTGCATCGGGACTCGCAATGACAGGTGATGAATTATATTTTGGGGGTGAGGAAATATGGCAAAAACAATTGCTGAAATCAATGAAAAAATCAAAAAAGGTCAGGCGGTAGTAGTTACTGCCGAGGAAATAATTGATATCGCCAAGAAAAAGGGAATCAGCCAGACAGCTAAAGAAGTTGATATTGTGACTACTGGCACCTTCGGGCCTATGTGCTCCTCGGGCGCTTATTTCAACGTCGGGCATACTAAGCCGAGGATTAAGCTTGGCGGAGGCAAGGTCTATTTGAATGACGTTCCTGCCTATACGGGGATAGCCGCCGTGGACATCTTCCTGGGGGCAACGGCTCTGCCTGATGACGACCCCAAGAATAGAATCTATCCCGGCGAGTTTAGATACGGCGGCGGACATGTAATCGAAGAGCTCGTGGCCGGTAAGGATGTCAGGCTGGTGGCTACTGCCTATGGCACCGATTGCTATCCCAAACGGAAGCTAGAAACTTTGATTAACATCAAGGATATGAATGAGGCAGTTTTATTCAATATGAGGAACGCATACCAGAATTACAATGTGGCAGTGAATCTGTCTGACCGAATCATTTATACCTATATGGGGGTACTCAAACCGAAGTTGGGTAATGCCAATTATTCGACTTCTGGTCAACTTTCTCCGTTATTTAATGACCCCTATTATAAGACTATCGGCATCGGCACTAAGATATTTCTCGGTGGCGGCATTGGCTATGTTGCCTGGCAGGGAACACAGCATAACCCCAATGTTTTGCGAGGCGATAATGGCGTGCCAAGAAGAGGTGCTGGCACGCTTGCCGTTATCGGTGATTTGAAACAGATGAAGCCTAAATGGCTGGTGGGCACCAGTTTCTTAGGTTATGGTTGTACCATGACCGTAGGTATTGGCGTCCCTATACCGATTCTATCTGAAGAGATGCTCCGCTATACATTGGTGACAGATGCTGGGATTTTTGCGCCTGTGGTCGACTATGCTGAAGCTTATCCTCAGAGAAAACCGGACATTCTGGCTGAGGTTAGCTATGCTGAACTCAAGAGCGGAACGATAAAGGTTCAGGGTCAGGAAGTCCCCACTGCCTCTCTTTCCAGCTACCCAGGAGCCGTGGAGATTGCTGACATTTTGAAAGGGTGGATAAAGAAAGGCGAATTCTTGCTGACCGAGCCGGTGGCACCCTTGCCCGGTGTAGAATCAGGAATCGTCTTCAAGCCGCTTGAGGAACGTCCAATTCTGTAGTGAAGGAGGGAGAAGATGGCTAATGTTTCGAAGAGATTGGTTTTGCACTTTCCGAAGCGCTTAACAAACGAGCCTATAGTCTACAAGTTAGTGAAGGACTTCGACCTGGAGTTTAATATTCTCAAGGCTTCAGTTACCCCTGGGCAGGAGGGGCTTTTGGTCATGGAGTTAACCGGAGAGCAGCGGAGTTATGACAAGGGGGTGAAGTATCTGACTGAAGCCGGGGTGAAAATCCAATCGCTTAGCCAGGATGTGGTCTGGAATGAATCGAGATGTACTCATTGTGGCGCCTGCATCACTCTATGTCCTACCGGAGCCTTTTCTCTGGAGCCGGAGACTCGAAAGGTGAGTTTTGACCATGCCAAGTGCGTCGTCTGCGAATTATGCATTAAAGCTTGTCCGCCTCGAGCCATGGAGCTGTATTTCTAGCAGGCTTGCATTAAACTCTGCATGTCATTCTGATCCCGATTTATCGGGAGAGGAATCTCATCGAATTGTTCAGAGTAGACCTTGCGCAAAATTTAAGGCTCACCACCTTTACCGAGTTATCCAGTGTGAGATTCTTCGGTCGCGGAGCTTACCCTGAGTTGAGATTCTTCAGTCGCTTCGCTCCTTCAGAATGACGAAGAGCAAGAATGGTATTCTAACATGTACCAGCCGAGGACATATCGCTGCTGGATTAAAGATGATGATTTAGTTTCCTTCAACGTTACAGTTAAGGAGACTGACCTCTATATCCGGGCGGCAAGTAATCTTGAAGCTGAAGCTCTGAAATCAGTTATGAAGCACCGTACACCGCTTGAGGAGTATATCAAAAGCCATCCGCTTTTCCTCCATAGTTTAGAGCCTTGTTCTGTAGAGGATGATGCTCCGGCTATTGTCAGAGATATGGCACGAGCTGCACATATGGCCGGCGTTGGCCCGATGGCAGCCGTAGCTGGAGCTATCGCTGAAGCTGTGGGCAGAGACCTGCTTGCCCATACGCCAGAGGTGATTGTAGAAAATGGTGGCGATATATTTGTTAGGCTCTCAAAAACCAGGTTGGTCAGTATTTATGCCGGTGAATCTCCTCTTACCAGCAAAATCGCTCTGGAGATAAAACCTGAGGACACACCTTTGGGTGTCTGCACTTCTTCAGGAACTGTGGGGCACTCTCTCAGCTTTGGTACTGCTGATGCTGTGGTCGTTGTTTCTTATTGTACAGCATTAGCTGATGCCACAGCTACAGCCATTGGCAATAACATTAGAAGCGCCGATGATATTACTGCGGCGATTGAGCAGGCTCGGGCTATAGACGGACTGGCCGGTGTAGTTGTAATCAAAGGTGACAAAATAGGAGTATGGGGTAGGGTGAAGCTTGTGCCTTTGTGACAGTATACAGCGAGTCGGTGGAACAGCTTTCCGTTCAACGGCCGCAGCAAAGCACTTTGAACGTTATTGACTCCTCGACCTGCCCACCTCTACCGTCGGTTACAATGACCGTGACTATATATTCACCAGTAACGCCTGGTGCAGTCCATCCGACCGTGTTTCCCTCTCCGGTAATTTTGCCACCTGTGGCTCTCCACAGGTAACTTAGCTTGTCACCATCCAGGTCTTCGGCAATACATTGAAGAGTCATTGTTGTCCATTCTCTGGCTCGATTTTCATCGTCTGGCGGATTTCCGTCTCTTGTCAGTTTGACAATGACCGGGGGATGATTGGGCCTGGCTGTGGCGGTAATAGTTATCGACTTAGTAGCCTCCCCACCTTTTCCATCAGTTACCACGACCTTAATGGTGTAGTCACCAGGAATATCAGGCGCTACCCAGATGATACTGTTGCCCTCCCCATTAACGGTCCCGCCATCAGCCGACCACTGATAGCTCAGTATATCGCCATCAGCATCAGTGGCTTTACATGTTATCTGCGACTCTGATGAAGTGGGCACCTCTTTTTCGGCTGATAAAGAGTCAATGACGGGGGGTTGGTTTGGTGGTGGGGGTGGTGGGGGAGGCGGGGGCGGAGATAATAGCGTGCAAGCGCTGCTTAGCAGCATCGCTATGGTGACTAGCAGAATTGCCCACTTAAGTCGATGATGAAATCGCGACCTGTTCAATTGTACTTCCCTCGTTTCATGTTGTCGGCTTGGCTCGCCGCTCGACTCTTTTCCCTAACTTCTCCAGCCATGGTGGTGAAGACAGGAAGCCGCCAGGATGTATGAATATTATAACTAATGCCAGGGCGAAAAGTACAATGTCGATAGAAAGGGATTGCACATGTGTCAGAGTGCCGAACATCTCTTCCCATACGCCAAAGCATTCGCAGGAAGTGAATTTCATCTTCCCTTGGCTAATGTACCAGGAGTTATTTGCCATGAAAGCCACAGTGAGTGGCAGGCTGAGAGCTGCAATCAGACGCGGCCAGACGCGCAAGATAAAGAGAAGTCCTAAAGCTAACTCTGTCCAGGGGATAATATAGGGGAAAAAGATGTCACCAATAAAGTGAGCCACTCCTGGAGTGAGAAAAGCATCTGGCAAAATTGCACCGATGAACTGCATGGTCTGTCCCGGCATCTCTCCGAATCCAAATGCCTTACCACTACCTGCTAATAACAGCGTTAGCCCTATCAGGATGCTGGCTACCAGGCTTGCTATTGACCTCGCTCGCTCGCTCTTTTTACCGATGTTTGACACGATATTCCATTAGAGAGATGTTTACTATGTAGCGCATCCCGCAAAGCGGGATAACCTCGCTAGGCTCGACCCTAAAGAGTCACAACTCTTCGCCCCTGTCATTCTGAGCGAAGCGAAGAATCTCACATTGCTCACGGTAAACTCCGCGTGGCAATCTCAACACCATGCCCTCCACCAAGATTGCCACGTCCTTCAGCGGAAGGACTTGCAATGACAAGTACTATTTTGTTACATAGACTTGACGGGTTGATAATTATAAACTACACTAGTTGGCGTATGCAAAACCTGGCTGGTGCCGTTTCCTAGTTCGGCATCCTCTTGTAATGGGGAGACCAATTTGCTGAGGATGTCCTTCTCGGCAATCTGTATATAGAGGTCTTGAGCCGTAAAGAAGCGCAACAGAAACAGGGCATAAGTATCTTTTAAATAAGGAGGCGCAAATGGCTCTAGCGGACAAGACCTTAACCTGCAGAGACTGCGGCAGTAGCTTCACCTTTACTGTGGGTGAACAAGAGTTTTATAAGTCGCGGGGGCTGCAAAACGAGCCGGGCCGATGCCCAGATTGTCGGTCAGCTAGGCGGCAGAGTCGCTATCGGGGCCGTGGTCAAGCTCGGGAAATGTATTCGGCGACATGTGCTAAATGTGGCACTGAATGCGAAGTGCCTTTTGAACCTAGAGAAGACCGCCCGGTTTATTGCAGTGCTTGTTATACAGAGATAAGGCAAAGTCGTTAGGATAATTGATGTCCCTCTCAGTAGTCTCCCCACTGAGAGGGCTCTCACTTTTGAGAAATCTACGGTATTTGCGAATTATTCTTACAAATGAATGCTGGTATTTGCAAGGTAAAGCTTCACCTTTTGGAGAGTCGGTCGCTGAAAGAAAAACGGCGAACGGTCAAGTCTATCATATCTCGACTCCGAAACCAATATAATATTTCCATTGCTGAGGTGGATGACCAGGACTTATGGCAGTTGGTGACTTTGGGCATAGCCTGTGTCAGCAACCATAATCAGCATGTGGATGAGATTCTATCCAAGGTGATTAGTTTTATCACCAATAACTATCCAGAGCTAGAAATCATTGACCACGAGATAGAGATTCTGTCTGGCCCGTAGAGAAAAAGTGATGAGCAACTGCTGCCTGTCATGCGAGGAAGTCCTTCCCGAATGTGAAGGACGATGTGGTGCCCTCGGATTAAATGTAAAAATTAAACATTGAAATGCAAAATGACAAATCAAAAGTCAAAGATAAGGATATGGCTTCAAACCAGTTCGCGTGTAAAGAACAAAATTAAATTTTTGCATTTTTACCTGTCATTTTGATTTTTCCCCGATTTGTCGGGATGAATTTTGATGTCCCTTCAAATGGGAGAGTCTTCGCTCGCTTTACTCCCTCAGAATGACATAAAAATAAAAGCTCAGAATGACGTTTTGGTCTCTGCTGAAGTATTAGTTGTATTTAGTGGACTTGAATGTATGTTGACGCTTTCATCCACCACATCACGACACTGTCCGACTATAAGGAACAGGTTGTCCATATCCAGCATATCCCCCCTCGTGATGCCGGCTTCGGCGAACTAGGCAAGTCTCTTCATTCCGCTCTTCAATCACGCCTTGAATCCTTAGGTATATCATCTCTGTATATCCATCAGGCGCAGGCAATTGATGCAGCTCGCAGTGGCAAAAATGTGATGATAGCCACTGCCAGCGCTAGCGGCAAGACATTATGCTATAACCTGGCGGTTCTGGAAACGATATTGGACGACCGCACTAGCCGGGCTTTGTATCTTTTCCCAACGAAAGCTTTAGCCCAAGACCAGCTACGAAGCTTGAACCAACTAGCTTGCCCCGACATTATCTCTTTTGGTGACTGTGCCACCTTTGACGGCGATACACCACAATCAGAACGGGCTGAGATAAAAAGGAAAGCCAGAATTGTGCTTACCAATCCCGATATGCTTCATCTGGGCATTTTACCCAACCACAAGTCGTGGTCACGTTTGTTTCGTAACTTGAAATATGTGGTGATAGATGAAGCTCATGTTTATCGTGGCGTTTTCGGTTCTCACGTAGCTAATATTATGCGCCGCCTGCGTCGTGTCTGTGCCTTCTATGGCTCTAATCCACAGTTTATCTGCTGTTCAGCGACTATTGCCAATACGAAAGAGCATGCTGAAAGACTCGTCGGGCTGCTTTTTGAAGTGATTGACGAGGATGGTTCACCTCACGGTGGCAAGTCTTTTATCTTCTGGAATCCGCCGTTTATTGACGAAGCCAGGACGAGACGGCACAGCTCCAATAGCGAAGCCACTTTGCTTTTTACCGAACTCATTCGGAGTAGTATCCGTAGTCTGGTATTTACCCGCACCCGGAAGCTGACTGAGCTCATTTATGTTTATACTCGGGAGCAACTGGGCTCTTCTTTGGCTGGACTGATTAAGCCTTATCGTGCAGGTTATCTTCCTGAGGACCGGCGACAAATCGAGCGGGAGTTATTCAACGGCCATCTCCTTGGTGTTGTCGCTACTACTGCTTTGGAATTGGGGATTAACATCGGTGACCTTGAAGCCACTGTGCTTGTTGGCTATCCGGGAAGCATTGCTAGCACGTGGCAGCAGGCAGGGCGGAGTGGTAGGGGTAGAGGTAGCTCGCTGAGCTTCCTTATTGCTCAGGACAATCCACTTGACCAGTATTTTATGCGTTACCCTGATTACTTTTTCGGCAAAAATTTTGAGAATGCACTGACAAATTCGGAAAACCTTAACATCTTGAAACCTCATCTACTTTGTGCTGCCTGGGAGAAGCCTTTATCTGATGGTGATAGCTCGTTTTTCGGTGAAGCCTTTGATATGGCAATCTCTGAGCTGGAGGCAGAGGGCAAGATTAGAAAAGGCGATGGACGCTGGCATCTTTCTCCCAGAATCGCCCATCCAGCCCAGGAGATCAATATAAGGTCTACATCGGGTAAGAACTACGCTGTTTTTGATGCCTCTCGAGGTTATGAATTGTTGGAGACGGTCGAAGCCAGTGTCGCCTTTTTCCAGATACATCCCGGGGCCATTTATCTTCATCAGGGTGAATCCTATTTGGTGGAAAAGCTTGACATTGAGCAGCGTGTAGCTATCGTAACTCCGACCGATGTTCCCTATTACACCCAGACCAAGGAACTAACTGATATCAGGATTCTGAAAAGTGAACGTGAAAGAAGATGTTCAGGTACAAAAGTCTGCCTTGGAGAAGTGGATGTGAGTAATACTGTGGTTGGTTTCAAGAAGAAGATGCAGTTTACTGAGGAGATTATCGGTGATGAACCTCTTGACCTGCCACCCCTGCGTTTTGTCACTCAGGCACTATGGTTTGACTTGCCCAAGTCTGCTGAGGAACAAATAGCTAAAGCCGGACTTGATTTGGCTGGTGGTTTACATGCTACTGAGCACGCAGCCATTGCCATGTTGCCCCTATTTGCCCTGTGCGACCGTAATGACATCGGTGGTGTCTCCACTCCCTTCCATGCCGACACCGGGAGAGCACAAATATTTATATACGATGCTTACCCCGGTGGCATTGGCATTGCTGAGAAGGGCTTTGAGATGATAGAGGAGTTATGGTCAGCCACTCTGCAGGCAATTGAGGGATGTCCGTGTCAGGATGGTTGTCCTAGCTGTATCCAGTCGCCCAAGTGCGGCAGCAACAACGAGCCTCTGGATAAAAAGGCAGCTCTGATTTTGCTGCAAAAACTGTTGGGCATCAAGTGATGACTTAGTTTTCCCCTGTTATCCTGAACACGATTTATCCCGATTTATCGGGAAGAATCTCTCCGAACATAGCTGCTTGATACTTCCCGCAATAACACGACGTATTGCTAATGCAACAATGTTGCATTTATAATAGAAACATTGTAAAATTGAGACTATGTCTCAGATTCATGGTGCACTCCAGGTCTTACACAGCAGAGGCTACAGGGTAACTGAACCTAGAAAGCGTGTGCTCAAGGTTTTGACGGAGGTGCAGAGTCCTGTCTCTCCTTACGACATACAAGAGATTCTGCACCGAAAAGGCGAATATCTTAACCACGTAACCATCTATCGTGTACTCGAACTTCTTTGCTCTCTCAATCTGGCTCACAAGGTGTTGCTGGTGGGTGGATTCGTGAAATGTACGCTTGGAGAAGGGGGTGGATGTCACCGCTTCGTGGTTTGTCGTCAATGTGGCGCTATTCGTGAGTATGCAGACAAGGCACTGTGCGAAGAAGAAAATGCAATTGCTCAGGAATTTGGTTTCCGAGCCGAGCAGCACTTCTCTGAGTTTTCCGGCATCTGCTCTGAATGTATGGCTTCGGCGATGTTTTGATTTCAGGCTTATTTGGCGATTCTCATGCTTAGAAGAATAGGAATTGAACTGGCAAGACATGTCCCCTTCACCGCTGCTGGAGCAATTTCCGGCATTGTCATCATGGTCATCGTGATTTTTGTCCATGTCCCCTCCGGCATCTCCGAGACTATTTTCTACGTCCTCCATCCAGCCCATGTTCTGTTCAGTGCCATCGTAACCACAGCGATGTATAAGCGATATAGTGCGGGTAAACTATGGGCGGCAATTTTAATCGGTTACACAGGTTCAATTGGCATTGCTACATTAAGCGACGCCATAATTCCTTATCTGGGCGGAGAATCGCTTAAAGTTAGAATAGAATTTCATTTACCTTTTATTGAGGAGTGGTGGCTGGTAAATCCTCCAGCATTTTTGGGTATTGCTATCGGTTATCTGCGTCCGACAACCAAACTACCGCATGCAGCACATGTATTTTTGAGTACGTGGGCATCTCTGTTCTATTTCACCGCATTCGGTGTGGCAAACTGGCTGCCATTGTTGCCTTTCGTCTTCTTCTTTCTGTTTCTGGCTGTTTGGATTCCCTGCTGTGTAAGTGATATAGTATATCCCCATCTGTTTCTCGGCGGCGAGCAGCATCATCACGACGAAATCGACCATTAGCTCTGCGGATGTGCAGAGATGGGTAATATGGTGAACAAAATGCCTGATTCTTTAGATAGAACCAAGAAAGCTGTAAAACGTAGCCGAGAGAGCTGGTTTGGTAAAATTGCTAGTCTTTTCGACCAAACCAGTGTCGAAGATGAGGTTTGGGATGAGTTAGAGGAGTTGCTCATCTCTGCGGATGTTGGTGTGGCTACTACAAATAAGCTCATTGAAAAAGTGAAGAAACGAGTAAAGGAAGAGAAGCTGAGCCAAGGCGTACAGATACGCGCTGCTTTGAAGCAGGAGATGGTGAACCTGCTAGCATTTGATGCTGGAACAAGAAGCGTCTCTAATCAGGACAAGCCACAAATCATCTTGGTGGTCGGAGTAAACGGTTCAGGCAAGACAACGAGCATTGCCAAGCTGGCTCACTGTTTTAAGAGCGAAGGGAAAAGGGTCATTTTAGCTGCCGCCGATACTTTTCGAGCCGCGGCTATTGACCAGCTTAAGCGCTGGGGGGAGAGGGTGGGAATGGAAGTTGTTGCTCACCAGCCCGGCGGCGACCCGGGAGCTGTGGTTTTCGATGCCATTCAAGCGGCTCAAAACCGCCAAGTTCAGGCAGTTATAGTTGATACGGCTGGCCGTCTTCACACCAAGTTCAACCTGATGGAGGAGCTTAAAAAGATTAAGCGTGTCGCTGGTAAGTACGATATGCCTCAAGAGGTGTTGCTGGTAATGGATGCTACAACTGGCCAGAATGGACTGGCCCAAGCCAGGCATTTCACTGAGGCTGTGGGTGTGGATGGCATTTTGCTGGCTAAGCTTGATGGCACAGCTAAGGGAGGAATAGTTTTGGCGATTTGCGATGAATTGAAAATTCCCATAATTTACATTGGGACCGGCGAGCAGCTTGATGATTTAGCTCCTTTTGATGCTGACGCCTTCGTTGAGACGATTTTTTCATAGGCAGGAGAGAGAAAAATGCTTACCATAGGAATTAATCCGGTTGCTTTTAGTATAGGGGCTTTTGAAGTGAGGTGGTATGGGATTATGGTGGTTCTGGCTATTGTGGCAGTAATCGCTATTTCTTTACTTGAGGCAAGAAGGGTTGGTATGCCCACTGAGCACATTTATAATGTCGGCCTATGGGCAATCATCGGCGGTATAGCAGTATCCAGACTTTTTCATATCATTGACAAGTGGGATTATTATGTGACACATCCGGAGCAGATTATCCATTTTGAAGGTTTGACTGTTTACGGTGCAGTTATCGGCGCCATACTAGGAGTATTGATTTACGCCTGGGTTAAAAAGCTTTCTTTCTGGCAAATAGGTGATATAGCGGCTCCAGGAGCACTTGTGGGACAGGCAATAGGCAGGGTCGGCTGCACCCTTAACGGTTGCTGCTATGGATTACCTACCTCATTGCCCTGGGGAGTAATCTATACCTATCCTGGCAGTTATGGACCACATGAAGCTGTCCATCCTACGCAGATTTATCATCTGCTGTGGAACCTGATTGCGTTTGCCATAATCTGGTCATTACGCACCCGACTCAAGCCAGTGGGCTCGGTCTTCCTTATTTACCTTGCCTTATATGCTGCTGGCGACCTGAGCATAAGATTTGTTCGTGAAGGGGAGCCTTTCCTTTTCGGCATACAACAGGCTCAGCTGATTGGCATAGCAATACTTGTGGTTACAGTGCCTTGGCTCATTATCAGGATGTGGCGTTATCGGGTGAAGCAACTGGCGACAGCAAGCATCAGCGAAGTCAGTGAGACGGAGCAAAATCGAGGAGTTTAAGTCGAAGCCTCTCTTCGCTGTTCCAGCGGTCTATATCTAGATTATAGGCGATATCCAGGTAAGTAGTCATCTCTTGAGCTAAATTGCCGAATCTGAAGGCAATGGCATCCCAGACTGTACCTTCTTGCCTCAGCTTCAGCTTCAAATGCTCACCTTGGCTCCCAATCTGATGCTGGTCAACTATTTCAACGCAACGGCTGACAAAAGTAGGTAACGGATTGCCGCTTCCAAAAGGAGCTAGTTGTTGTATTTGTTTAAAAGTATCCCCGGCAAAGGCAGACAAAGGCACCTCAGCATCTACGTCTATGTGGGGACGGAGGTCTAGACCAGCCAGCTTAGTCTCGGCTATATCAAGGAGTCGTTTCTGCAGGTAGGCTAAGTTGGTGGTGGGTACAGTGAAGCCGGCCGCCTTGGTGTGACCACCGAAGTTGGACAGGAATTCACGGCAGTCGCTAAGTGCGGCCATGAGGTTGAACTCAGGTATGCTCCGTCCGCTACCACGACACATCTCCGGACCGATTTTAAAAAGAATCACTGGACGGTAGAATTCTTCGGATAGTTTGCCAGCGACAAGCCCCATGACGCCCGGGGGATAATCTTCATCGCCTGCCATCAACAGTGGAAGGTCAACGCCGGCGGCAACTATTTTCCCTCTGGCTTTTTCTAGCGACTCACTGGTTAGCTTTTGCCGTTTAGCGTTCTTTTCCTCAAGCTCCGAAGCCAGCCGACTGGCCTCCTGTGGGTCTTGGGTGAGAAGCAATTGGTAGCTGGTAGTGGCATCATCGAGTCTACCGGCAGCATTAAGACGAGGTCCCAGTATCCAGGAGATGCTTTCGGTATCCAGATTGCCAGCTTTCAGGCCTGCGCAGCGCATCATTTCCTGAAGTCCTGGGCGTTCGGTGTTGTTAAGGAGTTCAAGTCCACGTTTTACCCAGTAACGATTGTCACCGACGAGAGGAATCATATCGGTTACAGTGCCTAAAGCTACCAGGTCTAGTAACTTGTTCAGTATTTCCTCCCGACCACTACCCTTGAATAGCGCCTGCAGAAGTTTGAAAGCGACACCTACCCCGGCAAGTTCGGCTGAATGGCAAGCGGAATCGCTCCGTTTGGGGTCGACCACCGCCAGGGCTGGTGGCAGAGAGGCCAGCGGGAGGTGATGGTCAGTGATAATTATGTCCAGTCCCATCTTGCGAGCCTTTCCCACTTCGGTGAGGGCTGTGATACCGGTATCGGTGGTGATTACTAGGCTGACACCTTGCTTGTGGAGCTTTTCCAGAGCGGCTACCTGCAGTCCATAGCCTTCACGGTGACGATGTGGAATGTAGGGGATAGCCCTGCCACCAAGTGCTGATAGCCCTTGAACTAATAATGCTGTGGCTGTGATGCCATCAGCATCGAAGTCACCATAGATGGCTATTTCTTCACCGGAAAGCAATGCTTGATAGGTTCTGCTTACTGCCAGGTGCATGTCTGGAATCAGGAAAGGGTCAGCTTCTAAACGTCTGTCAGCACTGAGGAAAAGTTCAGCCTGGGAAGGCTCGGAGATACCTCTGTTGTGAAGCAATTGAGCCACTAGCGGATGAAGACCGGATATGTTAATTAGCTGTTCGGCTGGGGGTAGTAGTTTCCAGTGAATGCGGCTCAAAATTATGCCTTACACGTCCAATTTTCTGATTTATATCACAAGTAGCCATCGCCTGCAAGTAGAAACTAAGAAACTAAGGACATTTTTCATTGACCTTAGAAGCTAAAGACAAATATAATTGCTATTGTTTGAGAATTACGATTATGGAGCAAGGAACGAAAGTAGTCTTTCATACTCTAGGCTGTAAGCTTAATCAAGCTGAAACTGAGCTTCTGGCGCGGCAATTTGCTGAAGCTGGTTATAGTGTCGGTGACGGCGACAGGGCGGATATTTATGTCCTCAACA
>VGNY01000014.1 GCA_016865895.1 Chloroflexota bacterium
TATGTAGTGCGAGGCTTTAGCCTCGCCCTGGCGACCTTAAAAGGTCGCACTACACAGGCTACATTTTCGGACAGGCTACTAAAACCCGGCTAGTTACCCTGAGCGATAGCGAAGGGTCATTGAGAGAGGTACTTAAATATGATTAGAGATTTCAATGGCAAAAGCCCCAAAATAGCGCCCTCGGCATTTGTCAGTGAAGCTGCCTACATTGTGGGTGATGTCGAAATCGGCGAAAACTCGAGCATCTGGCCCGGGGCAGTTCTCAGAGCCGACTTCGGCAAAATCACAGTCGGAAACAATACCAGTATTGAAGACAATTGTGTCGTGCATGGCGGAACTGACGTTGTCATCGGGAATAACACGTTTATCGGGCATGGAGCCGTCGTCCATTGCCGAATGGTCGGCAACAATGTTCTAATCGGCAATAATGCCACTGTACTCGATGGTGCCGAGGTCGGCGACTTCTGCGTTATCGGGGCCGGCTCTGTTGTAGCACCGGAAACGAAGATACCGGACAGGTCATTGGCTATGGGTGTGCCAGCCCGTATAAAGAGGCAGCTATCCGAGAAACAACTAGCCTGGATGGAAAATGGCTTAGTGTCTTACACAAAGCTGGCCCAGGAGTACAAGCAACAAGGGCTCTGAACTGGTGTGGTTGTCTAAAACAAGCTTTTCCCCCCGCTCCCACCCTCCTTTGGCTTTGGCGGCGTGCACAGAAAGATGGCCCCAAAGCCAATCGCTGCCGCTATCCAGGAGATGACCATAACTGTAAAATAGGTGCCCTGGATGTCATAAAGAAAGCCGGCCAGAGGAGCCGCCAAGGCTTGGGCCGACATTGTCACCGGCGAAATCAGTCCGCTGACCGTTGCAAAAGCCTTAGGTCCCCAATAATTACCGGTAATGGTGGGGACACAGATATAGGCTGCTCCGAAGCCAAAACCAGCCAGCAACGGATACAGATAAGCTATCCACATAGCCTCTGGTGTGACAAACCAGAACAGAATCCCTCCTGCCAGAATGCAAAAAGCACCAAAGGCAAAGAGGAAGCGCGGCTCAATAATGTCACCAAGAGCGGCAATGGTAAAACGCCCTACAACACTCAACCCGACAGCCAAGCTATAGAAGAAGGCTGCCATTGCCGGGTCAAAACCCCTATCCTGCAGGTGCAGAGGTCCCTGGCTAACAACCACGTGCCACAGGAAGAAACTACCCACCACAGCACCAATGAGAAGCCACAGCGCCGGCGTCCTTAGAGCATCGCGCACAGTCCAGTTAATAGAGGTGCGATAAATCTTGGCTGTGCGATTGGCACCGGCTGTTGCCTTTGCTTCATGCGGAGCCACTCCGTCAGGATGTTGCCCCATATCAGAAGGCTGGTTGCGTACCGCAAGCGTAGCTACAACCATCCCAATTATTGACGCCGCAGCGATAATAAACCAGCCGATTCGCCAGTTTCCACCTGTAGCCTGAACTGCCTCACTTATGATTTGCGGTGCCAGAAAGCCACCAATAGCTCCACCACCCATTACTAAGCCCAAAGCCAACGCACGGCGGACACTAAACCAGGAAACGACCACCATCTGAACAGGAATCATCGAGGCGCATGATATACCCAAACCGGAAAGACAGGACAAAGCGAGATATACTGAATAGACGTGGCCCATCAAGCCCATCAGAAAAGTAGCTACGGCCACGATGACTCCGCCAATAGCCAGAGTGATGCGAGCTCCGAAACGCCCGAGCATCCAGGCGGTGAGAGGTCCGCTGAGTCCGAAGAGCAGCATCGTGGCAGTGAAGCCCATCATTATCTCACCACGAGACCACCCCACATCCTCAATCATAAAGGGATACAGCACTGCCGGGCTGTAAAAGGCAAAACCGATGGGAATAGTATAAACCACCCACAGGAAGAATAGCAGCCACCACCCATAGAAACCCTTTGCCTTCGTCTCAGTTGTCATGATGGTAATTGCTCATTCGGCTTTGAGCAGGCAGCATCAAACACAAGCCACATATTATACCACCATACACCAACAATCCCTACCTGTCATTCTGAGCATAGCGAAGAATCTCGTAGTGCGCTCCCTGTAGTGCGACCTTTCAAGGTCGCCAGTGGGGATGGGGCCACAGGGCCAAGCTAAAGCCTCGCGCCTGCCTGATTTGATAGCGAGACCCAACCAAAACTAAATAAACCCTTGGTCCCAAGCACCAGACGTTGCTCTTCTATCTGACCAAACCCAACCTCTCCCTCAACACCTTCAAATTAACCACGTCTTCCCGGTTGTATTCCAGCAGCACAGCCAGAGCCCTCTGGTTACCGCCCTTCAGATAGCTCCACCATAACTGCACCGCCTCGAAGCCACCGATGCCCTGTAGTCGCCTAAGAATTCCCAACTGCCGCTCGACTGCCTTGAAGCCACCAAATAAGTTGCATCTCCAACAATCATACATCAGGTCATGATGATGGTATTCGACAGCGAGGTCTATGCCAAGAGAGGCAGCAATAAAGCGAAGGTCGAATCTTGTTCCATTATAAGTATAGATGGTATTTACACCTCTGAGGGCTGTTATAAGGTTGCCTCGAGTCACTTCGTCACCCACCAATTGAATGAGCTCATTGTCCCTGCCGTCACACCGTAAAATGCCAATTACGGTGATATAGTCAAAAAATGGGGATAAACCGGTGGTCTCTATATCGAGGTAAGCATCAGCCAACTGCCTCATAGCCTGAGCTTCCGCCTTCCGTCAGATTCTAGTATAGCATATCAGCCGCAGCCCGCGAACATCCTGTTCTCTACTCTCTACTTGCTTCACAGATACGGTGGTAAGTGATAGAATTTGCAGGTTTATGCGGATTCAACCAACCGACACAAGTGTGGATAGAGTTCCAAATCGGCGGGCAGCTTTACTGGTAACTACTGTAGGCTCTTTCCTCACCCCATTTATGGGCTCCTCCATTGCCATTGCGCTTCCCTCCATCGGGAACGAACTGGCAATGGATGCGATTTCGTTGGGTTGGGTAGCCACAGCATATTTACTGGCAGCGGCAATGTTCCTGGTACCCTTCGGCAGAATAGCCGACATATACGGCAGAAAGAAGATTTTCACCTGCGGCATGCTTACCTATACTGCTGCCTCAATACTGTCGGCAGTTTCAACTTCTGCAGCTATACTCATCTCCTCCCGTGTCTTGCAGGGGGTAGGAGGGGCAATGATTTTCAGTACCGGGGTGGCTATTCTAACCTCATTGTTCCCGCCTGAGGAGAGGGGTAGAGTCCTGGGCATAAATGTTGCCGCTGTCTATGCCGGACTTTCCCTGGGGCCATTTGCGGGAGGACTATTAACACAATACCTCGGCTGGAGAAGCATCTTCTGGGCAAATGTACCCCTGGGCTTACTAATAATCGCACTTGCCTTCTGGAAATTAGAAGGCGAATGGGCTGAAGCCAAAGGGGAGAGATTCGATATCACCGGCTCAATAATCTACAGCCTGATGCTCATAGCCATAATGTATGGATTCACTCAACTACCAGAGATGTCAGGTGGCTGGCTGATACTGGCTGGTGTTGTAGGAGTCGTCGTCTTCGTCAGGTGGGAAATGAGGGTGAAAAGCCCTCTCTTAGATATAAACCTGTTCAGGAAAAACACGATATTCGCACTATCCAACCTGGCAGCACTTATCAATTATAGCGCCACATTTGCCGTCAGTTTTCTATTAAGCCTTTACCTGCAATACATAAAAGGGCTCAACCCCCAAAATGCTGGACTGGTCATGGTAGCAGCACCCGTAGTGCAGGCAGTTTTTTCACCACTCGCCGGCAGGCTTTCGGATAAAGTCGAACCGAGAATCGTAGCCTCGGCGGGCATGGGCCTGACAGCCATCGGCCTTATCTTGTTCATTTTCCTGAACGCAACAACCAGCCTGATATTCATCATAGCCAGTTTGGTGGTGCTCGGCTTCGGTTTTGCCCTGTTCTCCTCACCCAACACGAACGCGGTTATGAGTTCTGTAGAGAAGAGGTTCTACGGGGTAGCCTCGGCAACACTGGCGACAATGCGGCAGCTCGGGATGATGCTGAGCATGGGTATGGTCATGTTGATATTTGCCATCTATATTGGCAGGGTGCAGATTACACCCGAACAACACCCGGCTTTCCTGAACAGCGTAAACACAGCGTTCATCATCTTTGCCGTCGTCTGCTTCGGAGGTATATTCGCCTCGCTGGCACGAGGCAAGGTACGGTGAACACGAGTGAAGTAACAAAGCTTTAATCGGCGTAGAAGCCGATGGCGAGTAGCCCAGGGCCAGTATGCACCCCCATAACGGGGGTAAACTCGGTTATATACATTTCGGCACAGTTGAATCTCGACTCAATCTCAGCGGCGAACTTCTTTGCCTCTTCCAACTCATCGGCATGGTGCACCATGACATGCACCTTCGAACTCCCTACCCTTTCAGACATTATCTTCAGCATGTGCTCTATGGCTCTTTTTTTAGTTCTGGGGCGCGCTACAGGCATCGTCTCACCCACCGCCGGATTATGTTCCAGAACAGGCTTCATATCAAGCAAATTTCCGGCCCAGGCTGCCGCTCTGGCTATACGCCCAAGTCGAGCAAGATAATAAAGCGTGTCCAGCATGGCCAAGAAATTCACCTTACCCATCATGTTCCGTGCTGCCTCGACCACCTGAGCCAGCTCTGCCCCCTGGCTAGCAACCCGCGCCGCCTCGCGAACGATAAACCCCAGGGCACTGGACACAGAGCGGCTGTCGAATATCTCGATAGCAGTGTTAGGTAGCTCCTCCTTAGCCATCTCTTTAGCAGCAGACGCCGCCTCAAATGTCTTACTCTGCAGACTTGTGACAGTAATACAAAGTATGCTCTCAGCTTTCTGACTTAATTGTTGATACGCATTGAGAAAATCGCCTGTTGATGCTGTTGAGGTGGTCGGAAGGTTCTCTTTCTTTCGCATAATCTTGTAGACTTCGTTAGGGGTCATATCAATTCCGTCGCGGTAGTCCTTACCCTCATAGACTATAACCAGAGGTACTACAAAGATATCGTACTTCTCCACCAACTCCTGAGGCAGACAACATGTGCTATCGGTGACAACAGCGACTTTCTTCATAGACACACCTCCTAGTGGACCACACCACTACTTTGCCATACGAGGTAGTCCTTTGTCAATAGGTATTGCTTGGCAACCCCCTTCATAGCCGCAAGCACCTGCACCTTGGACACATCTGACAAAGCAGTTTGTTCACCTGCCACGGCTTGGCTATAATGTAGATGTACTCCGGATTGTCAGATGCCACTTAAGCTCATAAGCAGAGCTGGCCGGGCATGGTTATCCAGTTGGTCTCGATACCGTCAATAGTGTGGCTGGCAGGAAAACTTGTAGCCAGAGCTAAGACAAATCCTTGAATTCGGGGGGCATTGCGAGGCGTCCCGAGTGAAGCGAGGGAACAGCCGTGGCAACCAAGGCCTTGGATAAATATGGCATTAGGTACCACCTGACTGAAATTGTGCCCTACATTCAGAAGTCCAACCGAGAAGAAATGTGCCCTATGGAAGCATTATCAATCGGCAAAGAGCCAGAAGACTTCTACCAATTAATCAAGAACTTGTTAGCAGAAAACTGCTGCTAGGGCAGGGTAACTTGTGCCGTCCCAACTGCTACTTTTTCTCCGTCCTGGTTGGCTGCCCACAGGTCAAGGGCAACAAAATCCCTACCTTTGCCAATCGGATGTTTCTCACTTACTATAGCGCCATAGGTACAGGTAGAACCCACCGGCACAGGCTTGATGAGCTTGACTTCCAGTTTCTTCAACCTGCCGCCGCTTGCGTAGGCCCAGTTGGTGATAACAGTTACCATCAGTGACATGGTTTGATTACCGTGCATCACCGGAAGGGGTAAACCAAACACCTGGGCTGTCTTACACTACTCTGGATAAGTATGAACTGGATTATAATCAAGCGAAGCAACGGCATGCTTCCAAATAACTTCTTGAGTTATGTGTTCCTTAACCTCAGGTAACATGTCACCACATTTCACCGACTCGAAGGTTAGTTTCTGTGCCATTTCCGATACCTCCTGCTCATTTCACTACAAGGCTTCCCCGGACAAGGCTCAGGCTTCCAGAGCATGCTCGCCCTTGATGAACCTCAACACGTCCTCCTTAGACTTGGGTAAAATAAGGGTCATATAGCCGCTCATCTTAAGAGTGCCATGCTGGTCATACAGCTCCGATAAATATCTCATGTAATACTTGCCTCTTTTAATCCACTTATCGTAGCCCTTCGTCTTGAGTGTCAAAATGTTCCCTACCCGAATCGGGTCATGCCACTCAAGTATCTGGCCCGGATTTCTGGAGCCTGGAGTCCGAATCCAGCTACCATGTCCTTTCTGGAGAAGAAAGAAAAGCACCTGATTGGTAAACATAGGGTGAGCGACTAGACCATCGTAACCGCATGCCCTGGCGTATTCCTCGTCGTAAAACACCGGATTACTAGACCATCGTAACCGCATGCCCTGGCGTATTCCTCGTCGTAAAACACCGGATTACTATCAGGGACTCCTTCTGCATAGGCTATCACGTCCTCGGCTTTGACCTCGAACTTGAACGGTATTACAGTCTCCTTACCTATTTCTATATCATCCCAGAACTCATAATCCTCTATCTGCTGCCGCTCAAGGAAATTGGCTGAAAAGCTTTTCTGCTTTTCCGTCTTCTGATATTTTTCCATCTCTTCTAAGTAACCCATTTTATTTACCTCTTCGTTCAATATAGTTGCCACTTCTAGGCCATTTAGTACTTGGAAGCCCCTATTTCATCCATTTTGCCCGTTATTAGAAATACCGCACGTTCGCAGATATTAGTCGCCCGGTCGGCAGCACGCTCAAGGTTGTGGGCAACCCAGATGAGGTGAGTGGCACGGTTGATTGTCTTCGGGTCAACCATCATAAAGGTCAGGAGCTCGCGAAAGACTTGGTCATAAAGGCCGTCAACGACGCTATCCATGCTGATAACCTGCTTTGCCAATTTCTCATCACGGGTGATGAATGACTGGAGACTCTTATCAACCATTTCCACGGTCATCTCTGCCATCCGTGGGATATCAATTAGCGGCTTTAATAGTGGCTGGTCGCCAATCATGATGGTAATTTTGGCAATCCCCTCAGCATAGTCGCCGACCCGTTCCAGCTCGGTGATAATGTTAAGGATAGCCACAATGACGCGAAGGTCATCGGCTGGAAGCTGCTGAGCAGAAATAAGAGCAATACATTTGTCTTCTATGCTGAACCGCTGCTGATTAATCTTGGCGTCATCGGCAATTATCTTGTGCGATAGCTTTAAATTCCGGTTTTTCAATGCTTCAATAGAGCGGTTTATCCCCTCCGTCACCATACCACCCATAGCCAGGACATCATCTTGAATTTCCTGCAAATCTCCGTGCTCAGTGTTCTTTACTTTCATGATTTTGCCTCCCCTTATCTTAATTAGATCTACCAGTAACGTAGCCCATAGTATATTCCTAGCCAACGTTGGCATCAAGCTTCTGTACTCCTCCTGTACTTGGTCTCGCCTCACTATTTCTGTCATCCCGATGCAATCGGGACGTGACAATCTCATTCTCCGCCATGCCATTCTGACCCCAATTTACCCCGATTCATCGGGAAGAATCTCACGTCCTCACTACCCTGAGTTGAGATTCTTCAGTCGCTTCTCCTTCGCCTTCGGCTCAAGGCTTCGGCTACCTCCTTCAGAATGACATTAGACGAAGGGTTACCTCAAAATGACGTAAAGCGAAGTGCTCGCAATAACACAAGGATTCATTCTCTAAATCCTAGAATAGTGGTTTCAGCAGCAACTCGAATAGGAAACCAAGGACAGCACAGGCAGGGAAAGTGAGGAGCCAGGCCATGACAATCTCTCCAGTAACACCCCATCTCACTGCTGAAAGCCGCCGTGTAGCTCCAACCCCCATTATAGCGGTGTTAATAGTCTGAGTCGTGCTCAAAGGTATGCCCAAAAAGGAAGCTATAATAATGGCAATACCAGCAGAGGTTTCCGCAGCAAAGCCATTCACTGGTTCAAGATGGGTGAGTCGAAACCCCATGGTTCGGATAATGCGCCATCCGCCGAAAGCAGTACCTAATCCTATAACTACACCGCAGAGGAGGATGACCCATACAGGCACATGAAATTCAGGTAGCAGCCCACCCAAAAACAGAGCCAGAGCAAAGGCTCCCATGAATTTCTGTCCGTCGTTGCTCCCGTGACTAAAGGCCATAAAAGCCGAAGAAAGTATCTGAAGCCGACCAAAGGTTGTCTTGACGAAGGTGGGATTGGCACGAGAGAGCAGGCGGTAAAGGATGACCATAGCTATAAAGCCGAAGGAAAAGCCGATGACGGTGGCTAATCCTAGACCTATGAGGACTTTCTGCCATCCAGCCCACAGCAGCACTGAAGGGCCCGCAGCGGCTAACCCGGCACCAGCCAGCCCAGCAACCAATGCATGGGTCTCACTGGTAGGCAAACCCCATCGCCACGCCAGAGTACTCCAGATAACTATGGCTATCATGCCTGAAGCTACCGTATGCAGACCTATAACTTCCGGTTTAACAATACCCGTGCCTATGGTAGCCGCTACCGCAGTGCCCGTAGCCAGTGCTCCTGCAATATTCAGCGCTGCGGCCATGGTCACCGCCTGGAGAGGCGAAAGGACACGAGTGGAGACTACTGTGGCGATAGCATTAGGGGCATCAGTCCAGCCATTGACAAATTCCGCCGCCAGAACCAATAGCAATACTATTACTAAGGATAAACTGATTTCCAACTCTTAATTCCCTTCTGGAATGATGATACATGGCTTGCCAACGGATTCAGGCATACTTCAGGGCTATGCCTTCCAGAATGTTCGCTATGTCCTCACACCTGTCGGTGGCACTCTCAATGTGCCGGTAAATTTCGCGCCACTTAAGAACATAGGCGAAATCTGCTGCATCAGTAAAAAGCTCAGCCATCGCCGAGCGAAATAGTTTATCGCCTATGTTCTCCAGACGATTAATTTCCACACACCGCTTCAAAAGACTATCCCTGTCAATACGCCCGTGTATTTCAAATACCGCTTTCTCCACTTCAGTCACTGCCTGCACAACATTATCGGCCAGCTCCTTAGCTCTATCGGTAGGACACTCTACCCTGTAAATCAGCATAGCATCAGCCGCCGCATGGATAAAGTCGGTTACGTCATCCAGAGAATTTGCCAGTAGGGCAATATCCTCCCGATCAAATGGAGTAACAAAGGTGCGGTGCAATTGAGCAACAATCTGATGGGTAATAGCATCACCCTGATGCTCAAGGTCAGTTATAATTCCCACTCTTTGTTTGACATCTTCCCACAGATACAGCATGTCTCTTAACTGTTGAGCCACTTTGACCGCATTCTGTGCGCTTTGCTCAAAGAGGACGAAGAATTTCTTCTCTGCAGGCATAAAGGAAAACTTAAACAATGAATGGCCTCCTTTGCAGGCAAGGCGAAGTAGAGAAAGGCAAGATTGTACTTAAACGAAAATGCGAAAAGAAGCTAGCGCTACACTTCGCATAATAGCGATCATGCCGCGTAGCTTCGGGGCAATAAACTTGCCTTGCAGGCTCACATACAGCAATCAATATGGGCCTACTCTTTATCTGGTTTGCTACTTTGGCCTGCTGTCACCTCATTTTAAAGCAGACCTCACTGGTAGTCAACCCCACTAAAGAACAGGTTTATTAATCTATCACTCCGAGCGCTTCGCCTGTCATTCTGAGGAGCAAAGCGACGAAGAATCTAGCGAAGCAGAAAATCCGAATCGAAAAAATTTTGCTCAGAGCAATGTCCGCTAAGATTCTACGAGATTCTTCGCCCATAGGGCTCAGAATGACAAGGAACAGAGTTCCTAAATGACCTATTAGACTGTCAGAATGTAAAAACCACAGATTTTGTTATCTCAGCAAGGCTGCCAGCTAAAGCCTCTCTATCAGCATACCTTACATCTAAAACCCTTGGCGATATCTTATAGGCATTCGACTGCAGATATCTGCACTCGCGTATTAGTGGCTTGGCAATAAGCCTGTTGCCGCCAAAAAAGATGTAATCGGGAGTAAAGCCGCCAAATCTTTCTTCAATTCTATTGGCAACTCGCCTCAGGAAATCTCTCTTCTGCTCCTGAGTCCTTCTGGCGAACCTCTTCTGGCTTCTGCCTCCTTTCTTATGCTCCTTATGTATATACCCCGTGCCTGTTTTCCATTCCACCAGATTGTCAGCATCGAAGATACCTATGGCATACGAGCCCCAGGCCACCAGCACGACGCCTATAACATATCGCCTCCCCAATACCCCATACAGGACTGAAGTATCCAGATTCCCAACTGAAACCCTGTTTTCAGTGATAGGGAATGGCAGCAAAACTATGTGCTTGTTCCCAACTTGACCCCATAATATAGCGGCACCGGTGTCATATCTCCTGGCACCACTTATGACAGCTTTGGTCTTAACCGCCGATTTAATTTCGTCGACATAGGCATTGTGCTTGGGCTGGAGCGACAGCTTCTCTATGAAGCTGGGAAAGTCACCAGGCTCAGCATATACGGTTACAAAATCACCAACCTGAGCCTCAAGAGAGGAAAGAAAATGGTACAAGCCATTCTTAGAAAAAACGCGGCTTTGCATGGATATATTATAAGGCCAAAACTAGTAAAAGCTAGTATGACCCCTTCTACGCAGAATAAGGCCAGCTACAAGGCCACATACCAGTCCACCCAGATGACCTTCCCAGGCTATACCCGGAACGAAGGACATTATGACGAACCCGCCTATAACTGCTACCCAGAGAGGCATAGGAACTGGTATGGGAAACACATAAACCCTCAATCTGGGCGTCAGCACGGCAAGCGTGCCACCCAGGGCAAAGACGGCACCAGAGGCACCTATAACTATATACATAGCTTTGCCTAAAGGCAATGAGAATAGCATAAAGAGGATATTGCCAAATATCCCCCCGAGGAAATATATAATGAGAAAGGCGCGAGTACTCACCAATCTAATCAAGAAACTGCCAAAAAAGTAGAGGGTCAACATATTAGCCAGGAGATGCCATATACCTCCGTGGACAAAAAGATTGGTCACTATTGTCCATGGCCTCTCCAGGAAAGACACTGGTCGCAGTCCCAACAGAGGTATGAGGTTATGGCCTAAGAGCCTCGCTGCTTCAGTAGCTATATATACTAAGAAGCAGAGAATTATTATGGCCAGCACTGGTGTTATATTATCGCTTCGTTTGCCGCTGTAGCTCATTATTCTACGTATCGCCTCACGAAATCTCCGTGGCCCTTCGCCAACTGGTTTTGGCCCTTTAAGCCGGGCTCATATGTAAAATTGAATAGCATGCTTACACCAGTGAATAGATTACTTTATGGTTCTTCGTATCCTTGCGTACTCGTCCATCGGCCTCAAGATAGTCCAGATGGGCAATGGTTTCCCCAACGGCAAACCATTTTTGTGTCGGAGGAAATTCCTCCCACGATTTACAGTCTATATCCCAGGTTATATAAGGAGCTACCCCCCACGCTGTCTTCGCCCCATCTCCCAAAGCTGACAGTGCCTCGCTTAGCCTCTCCCGATGATGTTCATACAATTCTGTGATTCTTCTTCTATGGTTGTCCCAGCGGCTTCGATGACCCGGCAAAATAAGAGCCACATCAAGACCATAGACTTTTCCCAGGCTCATCAGATACTGATTTAGCGAATTCTTTAGCTCAGGCCACCATGTGATGTTTGGGGTAATATCGAAAAGAATGTGGTCTCCACAGACAAGAATTTTCTTGCTTGGCTCATATAGGCACATATGACCTGGAGAATGCCCTGGGGTCTCAATACACCTGAAAGAGTAATCATCAATATCTATAGTATCGCCTTCCCCTAGAACAGAAAAGGGCACACGCTTCCGCGGGCTATACCGATAACCTGGATGGCTCTCAAACGCTTTCTTAAATTCATCCAAGGGAAAACCGTTTGAGAGATAAAAGGCAAACATTCCGTCCCAGCGCCCTTCTGAGCCTTCAAAACTAACAATGGAGGTCTCCACCTTATTGAAATAAATCTTTGATGTCTCAGTTGCCAGAGTTGCCACCAACCCTGAATGGTCTGCATGCAAGTGAGTAATAAAAAAGTCCGTCCTGCTCAGGTCAACATTCAGTTTTTTCAACGAAGCCAGCATGGGATGTAAACATTCATCACGGTTGAACCCCGTATCAATAATCAGAAACCGTTCCTGTCCATTTATCAAATAAGAATTCAGTGCCTTCAGAGGGCTTTTAGGCAAAGGGATTTCGATTCTGTACAGGCCAGGCAAAATCTCTTCAATCATTATAAATTAACCTCCGAGGTTAAAACGCTTTGGCTATTGTATCACCTTTCGTGGCTTTTGTCTTATTCAGACTGTATAATAGGCTTAAAATTACGCTTGGAGGTGATACCATGCCAGACTGGGTTGAGAGAGCGCAAGCTCTTAATAGGCTCATACGACCACTGACCTTCCCTATCGCTGTGAAGGTGGTGAAAAGCATTAACGACTTTCCCGAAAAAACCAGACGTCCCCTTAAGGACATGGGCTTTAAGACAAATATCTGCGTCGGCCTGACACTGACTCGCAAGTATGGCTGGACCGTGGGTATGACGGCCGAGGACAACATCTGTCCAATTGCTGCCTACACTTATGGATGGAGCGAATCGGAACCGGAAACTAAAAGTGCCTTAATAGAGTTCATGAAGGTAATGAATTACGCAGCCAACGATGATGCCGCCAAGACAACTATGGAGGCGGGAACGCAGTTCAAGCTAAACAAAGGGCAATATGCCGGCGTGGTTTTCTCTCCGCTGGAAAGAACCAAGGTCGAACCTGATTTGGTCATGATATTCTGCAATGCAGCCCAGGCAATGAGGCTGGTACACGGGGCCACTCAGGAAACAGGCATAAGCGTACATTCTTTCTTCAGCGGCCGTGGCGGGACCTGCACTGAAGGCGTCCTGCAAACGTTCAAGACCAAAGAGCCGAAGGTGGTACTGCCCGGAAACGGCGACAGGGTTTGGGCTATGGTGCAGGATGAAGAACTGGCTTTCACCATCCCTGTCAGCTTACTCGACAGCGTTATCACAGGTCTTGAAGCTACTCATGAACGCGGCATTCGATACCCCATACCGGTAGATATAAGGCATGAGCCGCTTTTCCCAGGACAACTCAAACAAGTAGGTCAATAAAGCTACAAGAATCCCTCCCTTCCAGCGGGAGACTTGCTCTCCTATCCTCTCTTCCCTCGCGGGAGAGAGGTGAGTGAGGATGCGCCAATGCTGCTCATGAAGACTAGCCTTATCTGGTCCTGAAGAGCAGGATAAGCGTAATGATTATCAGGATGGCGCCGATGCTGATGACTACCAAGACCCACAGCGGTATTGCTGGAGACTCAGCATGTAGTGTCAAGAGTGCTGGCGCCGATTCGGTCTGAAAGCTGAAAGTAGCGCTCCAGTCGCTGGGCACAGGCTCAAGAGCCATCACCCGCCAGAAGTAGTTGGTGCCGTAGTCCAGCGTGTCCGCACACTTGTAAGCAGTGGTGGCTACCGTGGCCTGAACAACAACCTGTGTCATAGCGGCATCTTTAGCTAGGACAAACCGGTATTTCGTGGTCTCTTTGTATGGGGTCCAGGAGAAGGAAGCCGGCTTCACTGCGCAGCCCAGGCAGCCGTTGTCAGGCGACAGCAGCGTAGGCCCGTAATATTCAACCCTGACTGGCAGCCCCGCTTTAACGGTGAAACTGCGAATCTCAGACCATGGACTCCTGATTACCTCTGTGGTGGCGGCATGGCGAACTCTTACCCGCCAGTAATAGGTATGTCCGCATTTCAGGTTGCCCCACCGAACTAGGGCTGAGCCTGTCCACTCAACTACGCGACCGCCAGCCGGGAAGTAGGCGCATGGCGAGGTGACGGACGCCGGTATCAGAAAGCCAGTAACGGCATCCTCAGCCGCCCAGTCGATTATTCTTATGCTGAAGTCGCTGTCTTTGGCGACCTCAATGTCATAGGCATCAGCCAGGGAGAGCTGCTCCCAGCAAAGGTTGACTTCCTGGGCACGTCCGGACACAGGGTCGCAGCCAATCTCTCTAGGAGCCATGGTCACCGGCCCAACCTTGCACAGATTGTCCTGAAACCTGTATATAGCGGTAGTGTTGTCAGTAGTAATAGCGCCGACAGCCCAGAGCTGATTTTGCGCAGTATCAGCCGACAGCTTGAGGTGGGGTAAAGTATTGGGAAAAATCAGCGTAGGGTCGAAAACGGTGCCTACTGGCAGCGTGGCGTTTACGATATCGAACTCGACGTGCCAGATATACGGTTCGCCGGGATTCAGTGTTCGGGTCATACCGCCGGCACCTTTGCTATCAACCTCCTCCGCCCTAATAGCGTAAAGTGTCCCTTCATCACCGGTGATGAGGCCGCTGATGCGTTGCTCCTTGCCAAGCTTGGTAACCGACTCGTCAATCTGTTCCCATTCGGTAGAAAGGCCGATAGCCCAGCGCCAGATACCCTTATCGGTGATATTATCTGAAGCGTAGATAATCCCGTTTTCGCCGTAGTTAGCATCAGCCACCACCTGGACATCGCCGGTCTCGTTATAGCTGTTGCCAATAGCCGGGGTTATTTCAATAAAGCTGCTGCCGCCATCAGCGGAATAGGCTACACGGCTATCCCGGCTGCCGACAAGGATGTGCCCCTTATTGACTACCGTCAACATATTGATTTCAGCAGGGGTGTCGGGGAAGCAGCTTATCAGTGGGCTTATCCAGGCAGCGCCGGCATTTGTGTTCTTACGGATATAGCCCCCCGGCAATGCAACATAGATAGTATCTTTGTCCTCCACTGCCAAATCAATCAGGGGGCCTGGAACATAGCGCTGCTGCCATGAGTTGCCCCTGTTGTGCGATACCCACATCTGGAAACCACCTAACTCGATGGCATAGATAGTGTAGTCCGTGTTGTAATCGGGGCTTAACCTTAAAATTAACCTGTCTAAAGTGGTATTCATAGTAAGTATGCGCCCCCAGAAGTTACCCAGTGGCTCTCCGGCACTCCGCCACACGCCCTCAACACCAAAGTCACTATATGTAGCCAAAAACAGGCTCTTGGAATCGGGTGCCGGGGCTATGTCCGAGATATTGATAACGGTGTCTATAAGGCTGGTCTGCTCCCAGGTATCACCGTTATCAACGCTCCGGGAAAAGGCACTTTCGTCTTCGGCAACTCCAGGGCTCTGGCCAGTGCCACAAAAAGCCATGCGGCCCCCATAGCTCCAGGCCACCTGAGCATTGCCTGGTCCTGATGGTGGCTGACTGGCCGAATACCAGGGTGGAGATGGCTCATAGGGGCCAGGAGACCGCCACACCGGAACGGTAAGCCCAACCGCATTAACCTCCCCAGCCAAAAGCTTACCCGAGGCATAGGTGCCAAAGTAAGCAATGCTGGCGATTCGCTTGCCATCGGTACCTTGGTTCTTGGTATCCATCAACTGGTAGACGGTGGTATTGTCGATGCGAAAGATGCCCTGTTCGTCGTCATTGCCATTGGCATCGGTGCTCACATAGATGCGTCTCAAGGTGGGCTGCTCACCTGAGAAGTCAGATGGCAACTCCAAATTAGCGGCTATGATATCGTCTGCTTTAGGAGAAGTGCCAAAAGAGTCGGTAGCCTTTATCTCTATCGGGCCGGCATCATAGATTGCAATCCAGTCAGTAGTTTTATAGGCATTGAGGTAAGTTCCATCGTCATTAGAATATACAACTACTTTAGAATATACAACTACTATGGTATTGTCAGCATCATAGGTGGGTGAGAATTTGAGTGCCATTACATCGCCGCTGAAGCCCTGGCCTACCCAGCCACCAAAGCCAGGTGCTTTCAGTACATAAACATTGCCAGTGCCAGTTCCGTCTTTAGTGCCGATGGCAACATCCCACCCCAGGTCACTGCCACTGCCCTTGCCATACATCTTGGATATGGTGATGCATTGAATCTCCTCAGTAGCATCGAGACCAGGCACATTAGTATCGCTCCAGCTAGCGCCGCTATCGGTAGATACATAGACTTTTTACTGTCGTCGGTGACCACAGCTACATTCTGAGGCCTATCCGGAGCCACGGCAATTTCACTGGCTGGCAACCCGGCGCCCGCATTTTGCAAGCCGCGAGTTATCTCGGTCCAGGTCAGTCCGCCATTATCCGACCGGTAAACATTGTCATACTCGCTATCTATAGCGTAGATAATGTCACCGCGGCCAACAGCAATTCTGCTGACCTCCGAAGGGCTGACGATAACCTCTCCCCTTTTTCCTGGTGTATAGACCTCCGCCCACCTGAGAATTGCCGCTGATTGTGCCTCAGCCAGCGGTAACACAGCTACACTGACTAGCATCGCCAGCAACAGCAATCCGGCCAAGCAATGTTTCAGTCTCCCGTGCTTTATTTGCATTTTCTATCCGGAAGAGCTCAGTTCAAGGCAAAAAGAATCCCACAGGCCAAATATTAAGATAGCCCCAAAATGTTAAAATGTTATTAAGTCGCAGAGTTTTCCCATGCCTTTCGGGTCTTAATAAAATCCTAACAATTTTTGGCTAGACTATAGTGAGAATGGTTATTAACCAAACTGTCATTGCCAGGCTTGTCCCGAATGGAACGAGGGAACTCGACGAAGCAATCTCGGTGCCTTTTTCTGTCATTCTGAGAGAGCCCTGATTTTATCCCGATTTATCGGGAAGAATCTCAATAGGTAGTGTGACACAGGTGAAGGGCTGGCAATGACAACTGGGGAATTGCTAAACGACCTCCTGTAGCTTAATTTGACATTAAATTTTAGGATGGGCATCATTAAAACGCTAGGGGACATATTACAAAAATGCTTAAAATACTTAAGGTAAGCGCAACAGCTCTGCTACTGGTCACCTGTATTCTCTCACTCAGTTGCGCTTCTAAAGCTGCCACATCCGCAGCAGTAGGAAGCCAGACATTTACAGTGAAGCGTGGGGATATCAAGGTAGACATCACTGCCAGTGGCAATTTGATAAGCTCACGCGAGGTCAACCTAACCTTCGGCTCATCAGGCACGGTGGAGGAAGTGCTTGTGGGAATTGGAGACTACGTGGAAGAGAGCCAGGTGCTGGCCACAATAGATACCCTGGGCTTGGAGCGAAGCCTGAGTCAGGCTCAGATAAATGTGAAACAGGCACAGCTCAATCTGGAGAGAGCACTGGAGCCAAAGACCAGTTCCAGCGGGACCGAGATTCTCTCAGCACCTGACCCGCTGGATATCGAGATAAAGGAACTGCAGTTGAAAAACGCCAAACAGAGCTTGAAGGAAGCGGAGGAAAAGCTGGCAAATGCCACCCTTACCGCTCCCTTCGCCGGGCTGGTAGCAGCGGTAAATATAATAGTTGGCGACCAAGTGGGCGAGAATACTGTGGTTATACGGCTTATTGACCCGACACAATTTGAGGTAGAAGTGCTGGTCAACGAGATGGAAATCTATCAGGTCAGTGTTGGGGCACCGGCAACTCTAACGGTGGCAGCTATACCGACGATTGCGTTTCCGGCTAGAGTCACCCACATTTCACCGGTTGCCACTGTCCAGTCAAACGTGGTGAATTATAAGGTAAAGGTGCAGATTAGTTCACTGGAAACGTCAATGGGGGAGCAGACGCAGGCAACGCCACCGGCTTCTGCTGGAGAGATACCTGAGCGTCTCAAACAGGCCATTGAATCCGGCCAGATTACCCGGGAGCAGGTGGAGGAAATGATGAGCCGGAGACAACAAGGAGGCCAACAAAGGCAGACGTCGGCAACGCTGCCTAAAGATTTTCACCTCAAAGAAGGGTTAACCGTTACCGCGAGCATCTGGCTAGATGAGAGAAACAACGTGCTGCTGGTGCCCACCAAAGCGATAACCAGCCAGGGAGGGACATTCTATGTCCAGGTGTTATCCTCGTCTGGTGTCACCGAAGCACGCGCCATACAGACCGGCATTAGCGACTGGCAGTACACCGAGGTGACCAGCGGGCTCAACGAAGGCGAACAGGTGACTGTGCCACAGGGGACTACCACCACGACAACGACAACAACGCGACAACAACAGTCTTCGGGCGGAGTAATACCGGGAATGCAGCGAATGTTGCGATGATTAGGTTACAGGATATAACCAAAGTCTATCCCATGGGCAACAGAGAGCTGAAGGTACTGACAGGCATAAGCCTGAACATTGAGACGGGCGAGCTAGTAGCCATTATGGGGCCCTCCGGCTCTGGCAAGTCAACCATGCTTAATCTTCTCGGCTGTCTGGATACACCGACTTCAGGCAGCTACTACCTTGATGGTCGAGAAGTAAGCAGCCTCAGCAGCCGTGAACTGGCCCAGATACGAGGTCAGAAGATTGGCTTTGTCTTTCAGACTTTCAACTTACTGCCCAGACTGTCAGCACTGGCTAATGTTGAACTGGGTTTAAGATATGCCGGCAATAGCGATGGCAGGCGAGCTATGGCTATGGAGGCACTGACTAAAGTCGGGCTTTCTGACCGTGCCAACCACCGCCCTACGGAGCTTTCCGGTGGAGAGCAGCAAAGAGTGGCAATCGCACGGGCTCTGGTGAAAAACCCGCCTCTGATTCTGGCGGACGAACCTACAGGGAACCTGGATAGCCGCTCCGGTGAAGAAATAATCTCTATTCTCACCTCGCTCCACACCGAGCAGGGGATTACCGTGGTGATGATAACACATGACCCCAGCATCGCTCACCACTGCGAGCGCATTGTACACATTAAAGACGGACAGATAGAAAAGGATGAGAAAGTATGAAGAAATGGCTTGAGCCTTTTTCTACTGCCTGGGTCGGCGTAACCTCACACAAGCTGCGTAGCTCCTTGACTATATTGGGCATCGTGATTGGTATAGCCGCTGTGATTAGCCTGATGTCCATTGGCAAAGGTGCTGAGGCCGACATTCTGTCCCGTATCGAGACACTTGGCTCAGACCTTATTACTATTAGACCTGGGGCGAGTGTTGGTTTTGGGGGAATCAGGAGTGCCGCCGGCAGCGCTACCACACTTACTGTAGAGGATGCAGAAGCAATAGCCATGGAGGTCCCCTACATATCCTCAGTAGCTCCTGTGTATTCTAGTAACCTCCAACTGGTCGCTGGCAACAAGAATATGAACTCCCAGGTCACAGGGACGACTCCAGAATATGCGCGGACAAACAATTTGAATATACTTAGCGGCTCCTTCTTCTCCGACTACGAATATCAGCACAGTGCCAAGGTGGCTGTACTCGGCTCCAATGTTAAACAGACACTTTTTGGGGATACAGACCCCATAGGGCAGCAGATGCGGATGGGCAACATCATAGTACGTGTTGTTGGCGTCTTAGCTAGCAAAGGAGCCATGTGGGGCTCACCTGATGACGCTATATTTATCCCGCTGACGGCTATGCAGCAGACAGTGGCACAGCCGCGAACTGCCAAAGGCGAGCGCGTGGTATCGTCCATATCACTTACGGTAAGTGACAAGGGGAAGGCAAACTACGTCGTTGGGGAAATCACCAGCCTGCTTCGCTCCCGGCACCGGCTTGGTGCCAATGCGGAGAATGACTTCACTATTACCTCTATGGAGGAGATAGCCAGTACAATCTCGGAAACCACGGCCACAATGACGATTTTTCTGGGTGCCATTGCTGCGATTTCATTACTTGTCGGCGGCATCGGCGTAATGAACATCATGCTCGTTTCGGTTTTGGAGAGGACCAGAGAAATAGGCATCCTCAAGGCACTGGGCGCTCAGGAAAGGGACATATGGACTCAATTTCTCATAGAGGCATCGTTCCTAACATTGGCTGGTGGTATTATTGGAGTTATTTTGGGATGGGTTACGTCTTATGTTGTTTCCAAGATGGGACTAATGACGACGCTGGTTACTGGTGATGTAGTCATCCTGGCAGTTTGTGTATCGGCAGGCATCGGTCTATTCTTTGGGTTCTATCCTGCCTGGAGTGCCTCCCGACTCAATCCCATTGAAGCCTTGAGACATGAATAGGCCCACCGCCTTCGCTCAGGGTGACACTACTGCAATTGTCATTCTGAGCAGAGCGTAGCGGAGTCGAAGAATCTCCGCTCGAATTATGTAGTTGTAACGATATTTTATCAATGACCCTAAAGGGTCGCACTACATTGAGAGAGTTAGAGGCGGCACCAGAGATTGCCACGCTGCGCTCGCATGACAACAGGAAAATGCGGTAATAACTGATTTCCGATGTGCTAAAACTTCCTTTGAAGATACACAAAGGGGGCAATATATCTTCAATGGAACGTTACTCGTGCCGCAGAGATTCTATGGGGTCCATCCTGGCAGCCCGGTAGGCAGGATAAGTACCGGATATAAGCCCTGTCCCAATTGATACAGCAAGGGCAAGAATAACGATGCCAAGCGAAATTTGAGCCTTGAAACCCGCGCCTCCTGGAGGCCCCATATGAATATTGCCCATAAACGATGTTGCTGCTGCTGCTATGAGCAAGCCAACCAAACCACCGGTGAAACTAAGTGCCGCGGCTTCAATGAGGAACTGAAGTAAAATATCACGGCGCTTGGCGCCGATAGCTTTGCGTATGCCGATTTCCCGTGTCCGTTCCGATACGGAAACAAGCATAATGTTCATGATTCCGATACTGCCAACAATGAGCGAGATAGCGCCGACGCTGCTCAGGAAAATCGAAAATGTAGCTAATGTCTGCTGCATACTCTGCAGGGTCTCTCGCATGTCCCTGATGGTGAAATCATCTGCGGCCCCTGGCCTGATATAATGCCGAGCTCTTATTACGGAGGTTATCTCGGCAATCGCGTCATCTACAAGGTCCGGGCTGGCAGCCTTTATAGCAATCTGCTGGACATTACTACCACCTGTTATTTTGGACTGCATGGTTGTCAGAGGTATTAATATGTAGCTGTCTCCCCCAAAACCACCCAACTTTTGAAGAGTACCGATAACCTGGAATTTAATGCCTTCAACGCGCAGGCTTTTGCCTATCGGGGACTCGCTGCTAAACAGGTCGAGAGCCGTCTGGTAGCCGAGTACTACCACGTTGTTCCTTGCTGTTAGGTCTTGGTCAGTTATAAATCTACCCTGGTCTATCTGGTAATTCCTTATCTGTGTTATCACTGGAGTAACTCCAGTGGCTTGGGATGTCGCATTATTGTTGCTATACTGTACATTCACGCTCTGGCCAAGAGTGGGAGAGACCACAGCTATTGATGGGGCTACTGTTTTGTCTGTTAGGGCTTGAGCATCTTCAAGCGTGAGGTCTCGCACGGTAGTTATTGTCCTGGCTGTCGAGCTCGATATGTAAAGGGCGCTGGCACCCATACTCTCGAAAGTTGTCTTCATATTGGTTTGGAAACCCTGGCCCAAGGCAACCAGCAGTACCACCGCGCAAACGCCAATGACAATGCCGAGCATGGTGAGCGAGGAACGCATTTTATTGGCAAATATGGACTGCCAGGCTGTTCTAATGCTCTCCCAGATGTTCATCGCCTTTTTTCCTCGATTATCTTCCCGTCCCTGAGATAGATGGTTCTGTGAGTATATGCTGCTATATCTTGCTCGTGGGTAACGACGATTACTGTGATACCCTTCTTGCTCTGCTCAAGCAAAAGAGACATGATTGTGCGGCTTGAGGCAGTGTCAAGATTACCAGTGGGCTCATCAGCAAGTATTATCAGGGGGTCGTTAATCAGGGCACGGGCGATAGCCACCCTTTGCTGCTCGCCTCCTGACATTTCGCTCGGGCGGTGGAACGCCCTATTGCCAATGCCGACCGATTCCAGTGCCTTGAGGGCACGCTGTCGCCTGTTGTGACCGCCGTTATATATTAAAGGCAATTCTACATTCGCTACTGCGGTCATTTTAGGCAAAAGGTTGTAAGACTGGAAAACGAAACCTAATTTGTTATTCCTCATCATCGCCAGGTCATTGTCCTTGAGGCTGGCGATGTCCTGTCCCTCCAGGCGGTAGCTTCCAGAAGTTGGCCTGTCCAGGCAGCCGAGTATGTTCATCATAGTGGATTTGCCTGAGCCAGATGCACCCATGATAGAAACCATCTCACCTTTCTGGCAGCTAAATGAGATGTTGTCCAGAGCGGAGACCTTCACCGTTCCTATATCGTATATCTTGGTTACGTTTTCGAGTTCAATCATTTTTTAATGCTTGATATTATGCTAGTTTGCTACCTGAGAAAACGCAAAGGGTTCGGCGACCTCTGGCCCGACTGAGTGGTAGAAGTGCCGAGGGCGCCTTTTTGGACTGTCACCTGGACTTTATCGCCCTCTTGCAGCCCTGATAGAACTTCGGCGAACTGGAAGTTTTGTTTGCCAATGGTGACCTGCCTTCTCTCAGGCTGGCCTGTGACCTCGTTTATGACTGTTACGAAAGACCCCACAGAGGTGGTTATAACCGCCGATATGGGCACCAGGAGCACGTTCTTAGCGCTATATACATTTATATCGGCAGTAGCGCTTAAGCCGCCCCTGAGCTCGACATCAGTCGGGTCAAGCTCAATGGTGACGGTAAATTTAATGACTTTGCCCGACTGTGTGCCAAAGGGAGAAATAAATTTCACCGTCCCTGTAAGCACCTTATTTGGTAGGGCATCGACAGTAATCCTGGCCTTTTGTCCCCGTTTGACTTTCATAATGTCGATTTCATCCACAAGTCCTGTGAACTTGATGGTCTTGGTATCAACAAGCTTGACAGCCGTTCTTGCTGAATAGTCCTGGGCGGAGAGGACATAGGACTTTTTAAGGTCCACACTCACTACTGTGCCGTCAGAAGGAGCTATTATCACCGTCTTCATGATATCCTGCTTGGCCTTATACAAAGTTATTTCCGCGCTTTGCAGGTCAAGGTTGTATTGCTGTAATGTCTTCCAGTTGATACTACCTCCACTTTCAAAGATTAAAGTTTGATTTTCCAGGACATCGCGTCCCACCAGCAGGTTAAGCTTGGTGGCATACAACTTCTTGGCGACTTCAACCGTCACGGCATCATCCTGGGTCAGGTAGTCCTCCAGTTCCTGCAGTGAACGCAGGGACGATTGCACGAAATCCACGCTGGTAGGAGTATCAGCATATTGAAAGACAAGCCTGCTCTTGATAGATACCGTGCTCTTAGCCAACTGAGAAGCTGTTGACATTTCCTGCCGAACTGCATCGAATTCAGGCGCGATTTTTTCATAAACCCCAAACTTCATCTCCTGGGCAATATTCATCAGCCTCTCCCGATACTTTTGCAGGTAATCAACCACCATCTTGTCATTGGGCGGCTGAGGTAATGAGCGGCCTGCGGTAAGGTCGGGATAGTAAGTTGAGTTTGTCTTGGCTCCGGCTAGTACGGCGGCATTTGGTCTGGATTTAATCAGGTCCTCACATACTTCAACGTCAAAGTACGTCATGGCGAGCCAATACCCGGCGTCCTTGTAGTTCCCCTGTTTGAAATAGCTGATAGCCTTATCCATGTCTTTTTGTGCTTCTTCCATGATGTGGGGCACGCTCAAATCCGGATAATTATAAGGAAGATGGTCGGTGCCGCATCCAAATGTGATGTTATTTTTCGCCGTTTGTATGCTGAACAGGGCTGTTTTAATGGCGTTTTTCTGTGTCGAGTTATCAAGCATAGCCAGAAGGGCACCCTGCTTCACCGTATCCCCTTCTTCTACCAGTATTTCATTGACCTGCCCCGTAGTTCCAAACTTCAGGTCAAACTCATTAGGCATGGTGAGGGAACCGTCGGCAGATACAACGATATCAAGGTCACCCCGTTTTACTTCGAAAGTTTGCCCAGTAGGAAGCACACTCTTGCTGCAGCCAGCAAGCAATAGGGAGAGCAAACTCATATTCATTACAAGCAGGGTTATTGCTCTTGTTTTCATGTACTTATCTACTCGGTGGTCCTTGGGGCCGTGGGAAACCTGTTGTTACGGGTGCCCCGGTCACTTTTTCTTCAATTGTGACTTTATCGCCCTCTTCCAGCCCCGTTAATACCTCGGCGAAGCGGTAGTTTTGATTACCTAATGTGACTTTCTTCTTCTCCGTCTGGCCTGTGTCCTCGTTTATGACCGTTACGAAGGTACCAGCGGATGTGGTGGTGATGGCTGATATCGGCACCAGCAACACGTTTTGAACACTGGCTACGGCAATATCAGCCGTTGCAGTAAGACCACCCTTGAGCTCTACATCGGTAGGGTCAAGCTTGATGGTTACAGCAAATTTAACAACAGTACCGGTATCCTTTGCACCATAAGGCGAAATAAATGTTACTGTACCCGGAAACTCTTTGTCAGGTACGGCATCCACAGAAATCATCGCCTTTTGTCCGGTTTTTACTTTCAGAATATCGATTTCATCAACCAGTCCCTGGAATTTTATCTGGGAGGTATCAACAAGTTGAACGGCAGTTTTGGACGAATAGTCCATGGCGGAAAGGACGTCATTTTTTTTGACGCCCACGCTCACCACCGTACCGTCAAAAGGTGCCAGTATTATGGTCTTCAGAAAATCATCCTTCTTGTTTCCGAGAGTCACCAAAGCGTTTGCCAGGTCGACATTATATTGTTGTTCATTCTTCAAGGAGAGGCCATGCTTCAATACATAATCGTTGCTTCCCAAAATAGCGTTGCAGATTTCCATATAATGCTGGGCGATACGCAGGTTGTCGTGCAGTTCAGGTGAATTGAGACCGCCACTTTCTATGCCCTTTAACGCAGCATTCAATTTTTCTTCGGCGGCCCTGAAAAGAGAGAAGCTTATTTCCTTGCCGTAAACGGTGGTATAGTTGCGGGCTCTTATCACGTTGACATTGTTCGTGATTACTTTGCCTATGTCTTTAACTCGGCTAAAAAGGGCATTGAACATCGGAGCGGCTTCGTCGTATTTCCCCTGGGCGAGCAATACTCGTACATTCTCGATGTCTGTCTGGCCCTGCTTGATTAAATCAACCGCTTTCCGCAGTTGCACAATGTAAACTGACTCAAACGATTGGTCCTGCTGGATTTGGAAATACGTTATACCTGATGAGTCAGTGGGGACGAACGGTGCCATATTGCCCAAGCCAGACTTCGGGTTGTTTATAGTGTCCTCAAGTATTGCTATGCAGAACTCCAGGTCGGCTAAAGCTACGTACAGTTCAGATGCGGCAGCGGTGTAATTTTCGGATTGGAACAGCTCGCGCGCCCTGGAAACCTCATCCTGCGCCCGGGCGAAGGATAACAGGGCAGTGGCATTTGGGTAATAAAACGGATAGCCCACTCCTGAACCGCTATCAGGACCTTTAGTTGGAAACTGGGGCAGACGTGGCACGGTTTGGTAAAGGTTGCTCAAAACCGTCTGCACACTGTTGTTGGCCAACATGATGTCCAGCCGCTGTGTCGTGTCATCCAGCGTAGCCAGCACCTGCCCTTCCTTAACGAAATCCCCCTCCTCCACCAGCACATCCTTGACATCGCCGGGTGCGCCAAAGCGCAAATCAAATGCCTGCGGCATAACCAGATTACCATCCACCGAGACTGTTATTGCCAGATTGCCGCGCTGTACGGTAGCAACCTGTTTTTTCTCTTCCGGCGCGCTTGTCTTTGAATCGCAGCTGATACCTGAAATAAACAACATAGATACGCAAATGACAGCAAATAGCCCATTGAATATTTTAGTCATGTCTTTTTTTCTTCGCTTCTTGTATGGTGTTTAGCAGGTATTAAGTTTAGCAGGTATCACTCTAGCAGGAAAATATTAAGACATTATTAAGACTATAATGCTCACTGAGACACCGGAATTGTAAAACTGAAACGACTACCTTTTCCCAGTTCACTTTCTACTGCAATTTTACCATTATGTGCTTCGACCAGAGATTTGGTAATGGCAAGTCCTAGACCGGCACCGCCGGTTGCTCGGGCTCGAGACTTGTCCACCCTGTAGAAGCGCTCAAACACGAACGGCAGGTCCTCAGCAGGGATTCCTTCTCCGCTATCTTCCACGCTTATCTCCAGCCAATTATCGAGCTTTCTGGCGGCTACGGTTATAATACCGCCCTGTGGTGTGTGGGTTATAGCGTTATCAATAAGATTGAGCAACACCTGGCTTATCCGCCGTGAGTCAATACTCACTGGCGGTAGCTTCCTCGGCAAGTCAGCAGATATCAATACTTCCTTCGCCGCCGCCTGAACTTGCCTCACAGCTATCGTCTGTTTGATTAACTTGTTAATATCCTCCATCTGGTAATTCAGCTTCAGTTCGCTCGCCTCAGCCAAGCTCAGCTCCTGAAGGTCGTCAACCAGTCGTGATAACAGATTTGCTTCTTCATCAAGGGAGCGGATGGCATCTCGATTTGGCCTCACCACCCCATCACGTATTGCCTCCAAATAACCTCTGAGATTAGATAGTGGAGTCCGTAACTCGTGGGCAGTGTCAGCTATCATATTGCGGCGAAGTTGTTCACTTCGTTCCAAATTTTCTGCCATAGCATTAAAGGCCTGGGCTAGTTCTCCAATTTCACCTTTCTCTTTAGACTGAACCCTCTGAGACAAATCTCCCTGGCCTAGCTGCCTGGCGGCAAGAGTAAGAGCCTTGACGGGCGCTGAAATTCGACGCGACAAAAAATAAGTTATTAAGAACGCAACAGCAGCCGCCAGTAGTGCACCCCAGAGAAGAAAACGGTCTATTGCCTGGGAAAGACTTAGCGGTGAAGGGAAACCTGCTGATGGTTCGGGACTGATATAGAAAGTCCCCACGCTGCTTCCTTCCCACGGCGGTGGGAAGCGCATACCTGGTGTGCTCGGATGGTATTGTTGCCCCAACAACTCCCCTCGGGAATCAGCAACTACTACCCCGTTGGAGTCTGTCAGTATAATCCGTCGTCCGTAGAGACTCCCCCACTGCTCTACATCGGTTTGAATTCCTTCCCAACTCCCATGCTCGCGGTAGTAACGGTATAGCTCAAATGCCACCCTTCCAAAGCGGGCTTGCTCGCTTCGTTCACCATACCGGCGGACCTCAACTTGAGTAGTCTGACTGACAAAGAAGTATATCGCACCAACTACAACCAGTATTACCAGGGCAAAAGCCAATAGAAGACGAAATCTCAAACTATGTATCACTTCGAACCTCTGAGAACTTGTAGCCAGCTCCGTATGCTGTCTTTATGTACGTGGGATGCCTGGGGTCAGTTTCTAGTTTCCGGCGTAAGTTCAGGATATGAACATCTATAGTGCGGTCAAAGCCTTTATAATCATAACCTAAAGCTTTTTCAACAAGTTCTGCCCGGCTGAAAACCCTGCCCGGTTCCTTGATGAGAACTCCTAGCAGTTTGAATTCAACGGGGGTGAAATTCAGAGGCCTGCCGGCAACGGACGCCTCCTGCTTAAGGAAGTTCAGGGTAAGTTTGCCGCGCTTAATCTCTGTGGGGCCACGCTCCCCCGGCAAGCGTCTGAGCACTGCCCGGACTCTGGCTGCCAACTCCCTCGGGCTGAAGGGCTTGGTCACATAATCATCCGCTCCTAAACCCAGGCCAGCCAGCTTATCCTCATCAGTGGTTCTGGCAGTGAGCATAATTATCGGCACATTGGATTCACTTCTCAGTGTCCGGCAGACCTCGAGACCACCTATGCCGGGCAGCATTAAGTCCAGAACGATAAGGTCGGGGCGACTCTCACGAGCCAAGCGCAGAGCCTCAACACCATCATAAGCGGCCAGAACTTTGTAGCCATCCCGGTTCAGGTAGAGTTTGACCAGTTCAACCGTCTTTACATCATCATCAACCACCAGAACTCTTTTGCCTGCCATCTCTAGATACCTTAACGATTCCCCTGTTTCTATAATGTAATGTTATAACATAAATGTTAAGGAAATGTTAAGGCCAGCCTCTTCTTTAAGCCTCTACCACCGATTTAAATAATCAGAGAGGAGGAGAATATTTCTCCCCCTCTCTTAATGTGGTGCGATAAATCCCCGTATAACCGAAGTTTGATTAGCTATTCTGCTGGGGCACACGGCCCACCCTTGCCAGGGAACCCGCCACGGTCTTTCAAGCCAAATCCAAACGGGACGTCAGGCCTCGCCTCCATCCACTTTTTAAATGCATCGGCCTGTTCCTGGGTGGGAACGTTAGGCCTCGAATCCCACCATCCTTGAAGCGCATCAGCCTGTTCCTGGGTTATCTTGCCCTCATTGACTAGACTCTGAAGGCGGTCTTGCATAGCTTCAGAGTCCATCTTGGGGCGGTCTTGCATGGCTTCAGCCCCCATCTTGGGGCGGTTCTGCATGACTTTAGGGCGCATCTCGCTTGCGGCCTGGGCAAAGGCAGCTTTCAGTAGGGCGCAGTCGATGTCACCGGGTCTGTCCGGGTTTGCATTGTAAATTTCACAGACTTTGTCCAGTAGAGCCCCACTTCGAGCCTTGGGCTGGCTGTCATCCCCGTTGTCAGCAGCAAGGGCTACCGCACCGATGCTCCCGGTCAGCAGCACAGCCACCAACACCGCACCAATAATAAACTTCTTGCTTCGCCACATTTCTGTTTAACCTCCTTTCTTCTAGAGATAGTATAAGAATAGCACGTGGATATTAAAATCTTATTAAGATTTCGGAGAGTTACCGCGATGTCGCTCATTTGAGAGTCCGAGTTTATATTAGAGAGAAGCTTGTAGAGCGGGGGATGGGGGATACTGCTAAGGACTTATGGCCTACCTAGACTAAATGTAGCCTCGACCCTTGAGGGTCGTGTTTGGCGAGGCTAAAGCCTCGCACTACATTTGTGTGGTATTCGCCAACCCTACCCTGTTATTGCGAGCTCTTCACCCTTTGTCATTCTGAGCCTTTTGCCTCCTGTCATTCTGACCCTGAACGAAGTGAAGGGGAAGAATCTCATTTTGCTCCCCTCCTAAGGTTCTTCGGTCGCCCTTCCATGAAAGGGCTCCTTCAGAGTGACGGGGGGAAGACATTGAGATGGCCACGTCCCGATTGCATCGGGACTCACCATGACAAACTGGAGATGATGCGGCCCGACGTGATATTTTCGTTTTGAAGTGGTAAGATTACAGCCACAGATTATCTATTGCGTAAAGGAGGAGAAAAATGAGGACAAAGGAACAGTATATCAAAGGCCTGGCCAAAATGAAGCGAAACATCTACTTTGACGGCGAGTGCATTGACCGCACAGACGAGCGCCAGATGGACTGCATCAATACCATCGGCACCACATTCGATGAAGCAGCCAAGCCGGAGAACCAGGACCTGTGCACCGCCATTTCTCATCTCACCGGTGAGAGAATCAACCGTTTTACCCACATCCATCAGAACACCGACGACCTGCACAAGAAGCAGGACATGACCCGCATGCTGTGTCAAAAGGTGGGCGGCTGTATCCAACGGTGCATGGGCATTGATGCCACTAACGCCATCTACAATGTGTCCTACGAAGCGGACAAGATGAACAAGGGTGCCACCCAGTACCATGAGAATTTCAAGAAATGGCTCATCCGCTTCCAAACCGATGACCTGGTAGGCTGTTGCGCCCAGACGGACGTCAAGGGCGATAGGATGTTAAGGCCTGCCGACCAGCCGAATCCCGATGCCTACGTACGCATCAAAGAGAGGCGCAGTGATGGCATCGTGGTCAGCGGCTGCAAGCTGCACATCTCCGAGGCTTCAGTGGCCGATGAAGTGCTGGTAGTGCCCACACGGGCGTTACGCCCCGAGGACAAGGACTACGCCGTCGCCTTCGCCATTCCGGGTGACTGGGATGGACTGAAACAAGTAGTTACCGTCCATAACCTGAGGCCCAGAGAGCATTTCAAACGCGGGTTTATGCCAGGCGCCACCGATTCCTATATGATATTTGACAACTGCTTTGTGCCCTGGGAAAAGGTCTTCCTTGCTGGTGAATGGCAGCACGGTGGTGTACTGGCTCTCCTCTTCGCCCTGTTCCACCGACATTCCTACTCGGGCTGTAAGCCGGCAATCGGCGACATCATCATGGGGGCCGCAGCTCTCGCCGCCGAGGTGAACAACATTCACAAAACGCCTCACGTTCGGGCGAAGTTGGCCGAGATTATCATGACCACCGAGTTGGGCTATGCTGCCGGTTACACCGCCTCTGACCTCGGTGGGCCAGAGGTCTATATGCCGGGCGTAGGATTCGTGCCCTATGGTCCCGGCTCCTACATACCTAACTCCATTTACTGTAATGTTGGACGCTGCCTGTCAGGCGAGGCAGTGTGGCGTGAAGCAGAGATACTATGCGACATCGCTGGCGGTGTGGTAGCCACCTTCCCCCACGAGAAGGACTTTGTGAACCCAGAACTCAAAGACCTGCTCCTGAAATACACCAAGCGGAATCCGGACATGCCAGTTGAGGACCAGGCCCAGTTGTGGCGGTACTTGGGTGACAGTCTCTGCTCAGCTACCGGCGGCATAAACAATATTGGTGCCTACCACGGTGGCGGCTCACCGATTATGGAGCAAATCGCCATCACTACCCAGTATGACATTGAGTCTAGGAAAAAGCTGGTGAAGCATATCGCCGGCATGAGCGGCGGCGACCGCGATGCTTTGAGCAAGCAGATGGCAAAGCCGACCAAGACTCCTGCCATGTCGGCAAAGAAATAGTCAGTCTATCGTTCTATCAGCCCCTCCCCACCATAACAGGGAGGGGCTTTTCTTTTTAAGTCAGCGCAAAAAAGGATTTCAATGCGGGAATATGACTTCGCCAAGCAAGAAAAGCAAGGCAAGAAAGCCTATTACTACTACCAAGAAAACAAGAATAGACCGCTCCTTGCTCTTTATAATACTGATGAGTCCTGTTACAAAAGCAGCTACGCCTGAGATATAATCAGCCACGACTGCCATAAAAATAACCGGGCTAGGTGGACCTGGATTGGGTACTGGATTGCGCCGTACAAATGCGGCAAAGGTTTGGAATATTACGAAGAGCAGAATGAAGGCGCCGGCTAATCCAACCGACCATCTACCCAAAGAGCTTTTTGGCAGAATACTAATCCGCACAATGCTATCCTATGCCACAAAGTGGGCTGAAATCAACGTTTTGGTGCCAGAGTTTTCCGACATGCTTTAGTTTCTGACTAACCAATTCATCGTGTTGGCAGCACACATCTTCCACCTGCTGACATATATTATATGCCGTGCCACCGTATCACCTGGACAGTGTTTTCACAGCCTCAACTATCTTAGGCAAAATCTCGGCAGTCCGTCCCTGAATTAGATAGTCGGAAATGCCTTCGCTAGTAAGCGGGGTTGGCTCAGCATTAACCTCGACTATTACTGTAGCGGCCTCGTTTTTCACAAAATAGAGGCCTGATTTTGCCTTCTGCTCTACCTCGACCTGGTGTTGCCGAGCTATTCGAGGTAACTGGGCAAAAGGATAGACAACCGCCGAGGTGCCACAGATTAACATCAGGTCGCATTTCCAGGCTTCCTCCAGGCTTTCATGGGCAACATCCGAGGGTATCGGCTCATTGAAGTGAACCACATCTCCCTTTACCGCACCACCACATTTACCACATCGAGGCGGCAATTGCCCTTCCAGTATGAGTGCTTCCAGATTATACTCATCACGTCTAAATCTTGAGCCGCAGGAAGGGCACCTCAACTTAAAGACACTGCCATGATATTCCAGAACTCTCTGGCTTCCAGCCTTCTCATGCAAGCCGTCAATGTTCTGGGTGAGCACAGACTTCAAAAT